>NZ_JBFUAR010000003.1:0-126982 GCF_056406175.1 Arthrobacter sp. P1_D12 | reverse complement strand
CGCGAAACCGCGTGCCTGAGCGCCGCGGACCGGGCCGCCGTCGACGCCGAASTCGCCGCCGATTCGGGCGCGCTGGCGGGCAAGGGCGACCGGGCCATTGTGGCCGCGGCCCGCACCGCCGCGTACCGGCGTGACCCCCGCTCCGTCACCGAACGCGCCGCGCACGCCGTATCCGAGCGGCACGTCAGCCTGCGCCCGGCCCCCGACACCATGTGCCATCTGACCGCCCTGCTGCCCGTCGCCCAAGGCGTCGCCGTCTACAAGGCSCTGAGCGGGCACGCCGACACCCTCCGCGCCGCCGCGGACCCGAGGGGCCGCGGGCAGCTCATGGCCGACGCGCTGGTCGAACGCACCACCGGAACCCCGGGCGGGATCAGCGGCGTCGAGATCCAGCTCGTCATCACCGACCGCAYCCTSTTCCAGGGCAACGCCGAACCGGCCGTGCTGCCCGGCTACGGCACCGTCCCCGCCGCCTGGGCCCGGGAACGCATCGGCGCCGGGACGAACGCCAAGGACCGGGACTTCAAGACCTGGCTCCGGCGGCTCTACACCCACCCCGGCACCGGCGAGCTCGTGGGGATGGACTCCCGGGCCCGGCTCTTCCCGCCCGGGCACCGCCGCTTCATCCAAACCAGAGACGACACGTGCCGCACCCCCTACTGCGACGCGCCCATCCGCCACCTGGACCACATCATTCCCTGGCACACCGGCGGCCCGACCACCACGGACAACGCCGCCGGACTCTGCGAAGCCTGCAACCACACCAAAGAAACCCCCGGCTGGAAAGCCCGCCCCAGCCCTGAAGCCGCACCCGGATCCGCCTCGAGCATCGGCGCGAGGCACACCATCGAAGTCACCACCCCCACCGGCCACACGTACCGTTCCACGGCGCCGCCCCTGCCCGGATCGCGTGCCGGCGAGGCGAGCGTGGATTCCCGCCGCCGGCGCCGTGATGAGCGCCACCACGCGAAGACGCTCAAGCGTATACGGCCCTCAGGCTCACTGGCGGCTTGAGCGGGGAACGGGCCACAAGCATGCCCGAGCTGCACGCTCGAAAAAGCCGCCCGCCGATCGAAACGATCAGCGGGCGGCTTCAGGGCAACTCGACTTTGGGGCAACTCTTCGGCGGGCTTTAGCGCGCGCCGATCTCCTCCGGCTCGGGCTCGCTGTCGGCCGAGGCTGAGGCCGAAGCCGCGGGCCGGAGCTTGGCGCCCTCGACGTCGACGTCCGGCAGGATCCGGTCCAGCCAGCGGGGCAGCCACCACGCCTTGTCGCCGAGCAGGTACATCACGGCCGGGACGATCGTCATGCGGACCACAAACGCGTCCACCAGAACACCGAAGGCCATCGCGAAGCCCAGCGGCCGGACCATATTCAGGTGGGAGAAGATGAAGCCGGCGAACACGCTGACCATGATGATGGCGGCGGCGGTGACCACGGACGCGGCATGGCTGAAGCCGGTGCGGACCGCATGCCGGGCCGATTCGCCATGCATGAAGGACTCACGCATGCCCGAGGTGATGAACACCTGGTAGTCCATGGCCAGCCCGAACAGGACCCCGATCAGGATGATTGGCAGGAAGCTCAGCACGGCGCCCGGGTTTTCGACGCCGAACACCGTTCCCAGCCAGCCCCACTGGTAGACCGCGACGACGGCTCCGAAGGCGGCCGCGAGCGAGAGCAGGAAACCGCCCGTGGCCAGCAGCGGCACCACGATGGAGCGGAACACGAGCAACAGCAGGATCAGGGACAGCCCGACGACGATGGCCAGGTACGGGGGCAGGGCATCGCCGAGTTTGGCGGAGACGTCGACGTTGCCGGCAGTCTGCCCCGTGAGGCCGATGCTGACCCCGGTGGATTCCTTGATGCGGTCCTTTTCGGCGCGCAGCTCGGAGACCACCTGGACGGTGCTCGCGCTGGCCGGGCCCTCCCGCGGGATGATCTGGAACACCGCGGTGCGGCGGTCCTCGCTCAGTGCCACCGGAATGGCGGCGGTGACGTTGCCAGTGCCGCGGAGGATGTCGGCGACGTCGAGCTGCTTGGCTGTGGCTTCCTCCGCGCTCAGGCCGGCCGGGAAGTCGCCCACCACCACGATCGGGCCTGTCATGCCTTCGCCGAAGCTGCGGCCGGTGACGTCATAGGCCTTGAACGCCTGCGACTCCACGGGCTCGGACCCGCCGTCGGGCAGCGCCAGCCGCAACTGGCTGGCCGGCAGTGCCACGATGCCCAGCAGCAGGACACCGGCCAGCAGTGCCAGGACCGGGTGCCGGGTGACGAGTCCGCCCCAGCCCTGTTTGCTGCGGCGTTCGTCGCGGGCACGGTCCGCGCTCTCGTGGCCGGGGGCGGCATTGTGCTTCTTCGCCTTGGCCCAGACGCGGCGGGAAATGAGTCTGGGCCCGATCAGGGACAGCATGGCAGGGGTGAGGGTCAGGGCGACGACGACGGCGACGGCCACCGTTGCGGCGGCGGACAGGCCCATCACGGCCAGGAAGGGAAGGCCCGGGATCACGAGGGCTGCGAGGGCGATGATGACGGTCAGGCCCGCAAACAGCACCGCGTTGCCGGAGGTACCGGTGGCGAGGGCGACGGATTCCTCGCCGTCCATGCCGGCCAGGAGCTGGCCGCGGTGCCGGTTGACGATAAACAGCGAGTAGTCGATGCCGACGGCGAGGCCCAGCATGAGCGCCAGCATCGGGGAGATGGAACTCATGTCGACGGCGCCGCTGAGGGCGAAGGTGCCGCCGACGCCCACTGCCACACCGACCAGGGCCATCAGCAGGGGGAGCCCGGCGGCGATCAGGGTTCCCAGCATGACGATGAGCACCAGCGCCGCGATGGCGATGCCGAGGATCTCGGAGATGCCGAACAGCTCGGAGACGTCCTCCGTGATTTCCTTGCTGGCCAGGGCGGTCACGCCGGCAGAGGAGACTTCGTGGGCGATGTCCTGGACCTGCTGGCGCACGGCGGGGGCCAGCCCGTTGATCGAGGTCTTGAACTGGACCTGGGCGATTGCCGCGGTGCCGTCCTCGGACACGAACCGCATGCCCTGCGAGGCCTCGAGCTGGCGTTTGGCCAGGGCGAGCTTGGCCGCGCCGGCCTGGAGTTCCTTGGTCCCGGCGTCGAGCTTCTCCTGGCCCGCGGCGAGGGCAGCCTTCTGCTGGCCAAGCTGGGCGTCGATGGCCTCGGCGGACATGCCGGCCGCGGTCATCTGCTGCTCGGCGGCGGACAGCTGGGCCTTGCCGGCGGCCAGCCGGGCGGCCGACGCATCCAGCTGCGCCTGTCCTGCGGATGTCTGCTGCTCGCCGGCGGCAAGGTCCGTGACGGCCTTGTCCAGCTGGGCCTGGGTGGCGAACGGGTCCACGGTGCCCTGAACATCGGGGAGGGCTTTCAGCTTGGTCAGCGCAGCCGAGACCGCGTCCTTGCCGGCCTGCGTGAACTGGCCGTTCTGCGACTCGAAGACGATGCCGGCCGAGCCGCCGGACGACTTGGGCAGCTCCTGCTTGAGCTTGTCCGCCATCTGCTGGGTTTCAGTGCCGGGGATCTGGAAGTTGTTGGACATGGTGCCGTGGAAGGCCGCAGCCGCGCCGCCGACGGCCACCAGGACGGCGAGCCAGAGGGAGATGACGAGCCAGCGGTGGCGGTAGGAGAACTTGCCGAGACGGTAGAGCAACAGGGCCATGTCAGTGCCGATCTGGGGAAGGAGTGGCGGGGGAGTGGGACGCGAATCCGGAGCCGAGGAGGCCCATGGAATCGATCAGGAGCTGGCGCAGGACGGACAGGGACTCGGGGGCCAGGTCGCCGCCGCAGCGGGCGAACCAGACGTCCATGGCGGCTTTTCCGCACGAGATGACGGAGCCGGCGAGGGCGCGGAGGTAGAGCTCGTCGACGTCGCCGACCGCCGTCAGCGCAAAGCGTTCGCGGGCGGCGTCGATGATCTGTTCGGTGCAGTGGTCCCAGGCTTCCAGCTCGGAGCGGCTGAGCTGGGGGTTGGTCTGGCCCAGGCTGTAGAGCTCGGCTACCGGTGCGACGGTCATGGGATCGGCCAGTTCAACGAGGGCTGCGCGGGCCGATTCCAGGATGGGCTCGCCTGCCGGGCGGAGCCGGAACTGCTGAAGTGCCGTGTCCAGGAAGCCGAACGTCACCGAGGCGAGCGCCGCCTCGGTGCTGCCGAAGTAGTTGAAGAACGTGCGGCGGGAGATCCCGGCGGCGTCGGCGATGTCCTCCACCGTGAAGTTTCCGGGTCCCCGCGTGCGGAGCAGGTCCATGGCGGCGTCCGTGATGGCCTGCCGGGTAGCGGCCTTGTTCAGTTCGCGGCGGGAGGGGACACTCGGGTCGCCGGATGCGGCGGCGGGGGCGGCGGAGGGGGAGGGCGATGGGGACACGCGCTTACACTACGTGCATGTTTGCACTCTGGGCAAGTATTTTCCAGGGGTGGTGGGGCTGGCAGGGTCAGCGCTCAAGGCTTGAGCTGGGGTGCCGCGTCGCCGGAATTGGTCAGGGAGCGGACGGTCGGGCCCATGACTTCGCCGAAGTCGGCGCGATCCGGTGGCCCGGGATGTCATTCGAAGTGACGATCAGCATGCCCAGAGCCTATCCACCTTTGCCGCCATTTTGCCCTCTTTTTGCCCTCTGGGCGTACCTGCCGGATTCACAGGAAAGTGAAAGCTGGGAAACAGCTATCTCTGCAGGGGCAGGTGCAGACTGGAGGTGCTCGTGGAGCAGCCTTCCCCGGACGAACCATCAGCTTCAAGCGCCGTCACCGCGCGGCAGATCCAGGAGACAGCAGATGTCACGCACAACGAAAATCGCACTCGGCCTCGGGCCGGCGGCCGTGGCACTGGGCGCAGGGCTCGGGGTCGCCGGGATGGCCTCCGCCACCACGACGCCGGCGCCCACCCCGACACCCAGCTCGAGTGTTCCCGGGAACAACTTCGCCGACGGCTACGGCATGCGCGGCGGACACCGCGGCCACGGCCGTGCGGAGTTCGGCGCCCGCGCCAAAGAACTCGCCGCCAAGCTCGGCGTCGACGAGGCGAAGGTCACCGACGCCCTGAAGACTTTCCGCGAAGCCAACAGGCCGGCCACCCCGCCGGCCCCAGGGCAGAAGCCGGACCGCGCCGCAATGGAGAAGGCCCTGGCCGCGTCCCTGGCGAAGTCGCTCGGCATCGATGAAGCCAAGGTCACCGCTGCCCTGGAGGAATTGCGTACCGCGGAACAGGCCAATCACGCCGCGGCACTGAAGCCCCGGCTGGACCAGGCCGTCATTCCCGGGGACTTCTCTGGTGAACACTCGTTCTGTTGTTACGCCCTGGCGTCAGCCAGTTCCCGCTCGTCCCGTCCTGCCGCGGGAGTGGTGGCGGAGGGGTCGACGGCGGCGGTGCCATCGACGTCGTCGACGTCGTCGCTAAACGGGTCGCCGTTCCGCGGCGCGTTGTACAGCGTTTCGTCCAGGATGCCCTGGCGTTTGGCCACGATCGCCGGGATCAATGCCTGCCCGGCCACGTTGACGGCGGTGCGTCCCATGTCCAGGATCGGGTCGATGGCCAGCAGCAGGCCGACGCCGGCCAGCGGCAGTCCCAGGGTGGAGAGCGTCAGTGTCAGCATCACGACGGCGCCCGTGGTGCCGGCGGTCGCGGCCGAGCCGAGCACCGACACCAGCGCGATCAGCAGGTACTGGGCGAAGTCGAGCTGGATGCCGAAGAACTGGGCCACGAAAATCGCCGCCACGGCCGGGTAGATCGCCGCGCAGCCGTCCATCTTGGTGGTCGCCCCGAGCGGCACGGCGAAGGAGGCGTAGGCGCGGGGGACACCCAGGCTTCGTTCGGTCAGGCGCTGGGTCAGCGGCAGGGTGCCGATCGAGGAGCGGGAGACGAAGGCCAGCTGCACAGCCGGCCACACGCCGGAGTAGTACTGCTTGATGGACAGTCCGTGGCTGCGGATCAGCACGGGGTAGACCACGAACAGCACGAGTGCGAGGCCGATGTAGATCGCTACGGTGAACTTGCCGAGCGAGCCGATGGTGTCCCAGCCGTAGACGGCCACGGCGTTGCCGATCAGGCCGATCGTGCCCAGCGGCGCGATCCGGATGATCCACCAGAGGACCTTCTGGATGACGGCGAGGGCGGAGGCGTTCAGGGCCAGGAACGGTTCGGCCGCCTTGCCCACTTTCAGCGCGGCGATGCCGACGGCGATCGCGATCACCAGGATCTGGAGGACGTTGAAGCTCACGGCGGTGGTGGCGACGCCGTCAGTGACGGTGGTGGTCGCGCCGAGACCCAGGAAGTTCTTCGGGAACAGTCCGGTGAGGAAGGCCCACCAGTCACCGGACTTGCCGGCGTACTTCGCTTCCTGGCTGATGCCGGTTCCGGCGCCGGGCTGCAGCAGCACGCCCAGGCCGATGCCGATCAGCACGGCGATCAGCGAGGTGATCGCGAACCAGAGCAGCGTGTTCCAGGCCAGCCGGGCGGCGTTGGAAACGGCGCGCAGGTTGGAGATTGAGCTGACGACGGCGGTGAAGATCAGGGGGACCACGGCGGTCTGCAGCAGCGAGACGTAGCTCGAGCCGATGGTCTGCAGCGTGCTGCCGAGGGCGTTGGGGGTGGCCTTGGTGCTGCCGGTGTACTTGGCCAGCAGGCCAAGGCCCAGACCGACGATCAGGGCGGCGATGATCTGGAAGCCGAACGAGCCGGCCCATTTGGGCAGCTGGAACCCGGTCTTTCCAGCGGGTGCGGGGGTGCTTGTCTGAGTGGTCACCGGAACACGCTAGGACCGTTGCCAATAGCACGACGAGCGGATGTTGAGAAATGTTACGGCGCCACCGGTGGCCCCGCGCCGCGGAATGCCCGGGATTGCCGCGCCGGCAGGGGCTTTTGTGAAGTTATTCCGGCAAGCGGTGTGGCGATTGTCTCGTCGCCGGGCGGCCCGGACCGCCCGGTGAGGCGCGAGATGACGGTTCGCGGCAATGCTCTGGAGAAACACTGCCGCGAACTTCCATCTCAACGGCCTTGGGGGGGTTTACCCCAGGAGCGCGCGCTTGAGGGTGTCCAGGCCCACCGAGCCGATGTTCAGGGCCTTCGTGTGGAACGCCTTGAGATCGAAGCCGGGGCGGGATTCCAGCTCTTCCCGGATCTGCTCCCAGAGCCGCTGGCCCACCTTGTAGGACGGGGCCTGTCCCGGCCAACCCAGGTAGCGGGTGAACTCGAACTTCAGCTGCCCCTCGCTGATCGGCAGGTTGGCGCGGAGGAAGTCAAAGCCCTTCTCCGAGGTCCAGATGCCGCTGCCCCAGCGCTCGGGGACTGCGAGTTCCAGGTGCACGCCGATGTCGAACACCACGCGGGCCGCACGCATGCGCTGCATGTCCAGCATGCCCATGTGGTCGCCCGAATCATTGAGGTAGCCGAGCTCCTGCATGAGCTTCTCCGCGTAGAGTGCCCAGCCTTCCCCATGGCCCGAGGTCCAGCACACACTGCGGCGCCACTTGTTCAGCAGCTCCCGGCGGTAGGTGGCGGTGGCGACCTGGAGGTGGTGGCCGGGCACGCCCTCGTGGTACACGGTGGTGGTTTCGGCCCAGGTGGTGAAGGTGTCTTCGCCGGCCGGCACGGACCACCACATGCGGCCCGGGCGGCTGAAGTCCTCCGAGGGTCCGGTGTAGTAGATGCCGCCTTCATCGGTGGGCGCGATCCGGCACTCCAGCGTTTTCATGACGTCCGGGATCTCGAAGTGGACGCCGGCGAGCTCCGCGACGGCTTTGTCGGACAGTTCCTGCATCCAGGCCTGGAGGGCGTCGGTGCCCTTGAGCTGGCGGGCGGGATCGTTGTTGAGGATCTCTTTGGCTTCCTCCACCGTGGCGCCGGGCCGGATTTCGCCTGCCACCCGTTCCTGTTCGGCGATGAGGCGGTCGAGTTCCTGGACGCCCCATGCGTAGGTTTCCTCCAGGTCCACGGTGGCGCCGAGGAAGTCCCGGGAGGCCAGGGCGTAGCGGGCGCGGCCCACAGCGTCCTTGGCCGGGGCGACGGGCAGGAGCTCGGACTCGAGGAAACCTGCGAGCCGGGAGTACGCCACCCGGGCAGCTGCCGCGCCGGTATCGAGCCGTGACTGCAGTTCCGTTGGGAGCGGGCCGTCCGCGGTCTTGGCGCCGGCGGCGAGCTTGGCGAAGAAGCCGTCGTCCGCGGCGTGCTTGGTGGCCTGTTCGATCACGATCGAAACCTGGCGGGCCGCGGCCACTTTGCCGTCCTGCATCGCCGAACGCAGCGACTCGATGTAGCCGTCGATTGCGGCGGTGACATTGCGGACCCGGCCCGCGATGTGCTCCCACTGCCCGGCGGTATCCGTCGGCATGAGGTCAAAGATCGCGCGGATGTCCTGGGACGGGGAGGCGATGTTGTTCAGATCGGCCGTGGCCCAGCCCGATTCGTGGATTTCCAGCTGCAGGCCCAGCCGCTCTCGCATGGCGTCGAGCGTGACGGCGTCGACGTCGTCAGCCGGCTCCAGCCCGTCCAGCGCCGCAAGTGCCTCGCGGGCGGCGGCCGCGAATTCCTCGTGGCCGGCGGGGGAGAAGTCCTGGTACTCCGTCTCGTGCCCGGGCAGGCCGAGTTCGGTGGCGAAGCTCGGGTTAAGCCGGATCAGGGTGTCCGTGTAGGCGTCGGCGACGGCGTCAATGGCCGTCTGCTGGCGCGCGGGGGCAGTGTTGTCTGAGGCGATGATTTCGGTAGTCACCCGACGAGACTAGCCCGGCCGCCGTGGTTATGAAAGAGTCACTGAACTTTTTCGCGCGCAACTTTCCCGGGCAGATTTCGGCTGCGGGCCGGCCCTGCCAGGGCGCTGAACCGGGTCGGCTCAGCCCAGGCTGCGGCGCCAGGCCTGCGGACCGGGCCTCGGCGCCAGCCGAAGCTGCTGCCGGCGGACCCAGTGCCGGACGCCGGGGCTTTCCGGTGCCGCCTGCTGGGTCTGCCCCAGGGACAGCACGACGGCGGTCAGCGCCGCCAGCTCTTCCGGCGTCGGCTCGCCCTTGGCGACGGATAACAGGATCCCGGGCGCGGCGTCGCTGCCCACCGCGTCGGCAGGTTCGTCGGGTTCGGCCATGGGGCTCACAGCGGGATGTTCCCGTGCTTCTTGGCGGGCAGGGCGGCCCGCTTGTCCCGGAGGGCGCGCAGGCCCTTGATGATCTGCATCCGGGTCTCGGACGGTGCGATGACCGCGTCCACATAGCCGAGCTGGGCGGCCTGGTAGGGGTTGAGCAGCTCTTCCTCGTACTGGCGGATCACCTCGGCGCGCTTGGCCTCGACGTCGCCGCCGTCCTCCGCCACCGCGGCGAGTTCGCGGCGGTACAGGATGTTCACGGCACCCTGGGCGCCCATGACGCCGATCTGGGCGGTGGGCCAGGCGAGGTTGAGGTCCGCGCCGAGCTTCTTGGAGCCCATAACGATGTAGGCCCCGCCGTAGGCCTTGCGAGTGATCACGGTCAGCTTGGGCACGGTGGCCTCGGCATACGCGTAGAGCAGCTTGGCGCCGCGGCGGATGATGCCCTGGAACTCCTGGTCCTTGCCCGGCAGGAAGCCCGGCACGTCCACGAGCGTGATGATGGGGATGTTGAAGGCATCGCAGTGCCGGACGAAGCGCGCGGCCTTTTCCGAGGCCGCAATGTCCAGGGTGCCGGCGAACTGCATGGGCTGGTTGGCCACGATGCCCACCGTGTGGCCCTCGACCCGGCCGTAGCCGATGATCACGTTAGGGGCATAGAGGGACTGCATCTCGAGGAAGTGGGCGTCGTCGACAATTTGCTCGATGACTTTGCGCATGTCGTACGGCTGGTTGGCCGAGTCCGGGATCAGCGCGTCCAGGGCGAGGTCGTCGTCGTCGACCTCCAGTTCCTGCTGGTGCTCCAGCACCGGGGCCTCGGCGAGGTTGTTGGAGGGCAGGAAGTCGAGCAGTTCGCGGACGAACTCGACGGCGTCGGCCTCGTCGGAGGCCAGGTAAGTCGACGTGCCGGTGTTGGCGTTGTGCTGCCGGGCGCCGCCGAGGGTTTCCATGTCCACGTCTTCGCCGGTGACGGTCTTGATGACGTCCGGGCCGGTGATGAACATGTGCGAGGTCTTGTCCACCATGACCACATAGTCGGTCAAGGCGGGGGAGTAGGCTGCGCCGCCGGCGGACGGGCCCATGATGAGGGAGATCTGCGGGACGACGCCGGAGGCGTGGACGTTGTTGCGGAAGATGTCCGCGAACATCGCCAGGGAGGCGACACCCTCCTGGATGCGGGCACCGCCGCCGTCGAGGATGCCGACCACGGGGCAGCCGTTGCGCAGCGCGAACTCCTGGACCTTGACGATCTTTTCGCCGTTGACCTGGCTCAGCGAGCCGCCGTAGACGGAGAAATCCTGGCTGTAGACCGCGACCGGGCGGCCGTCCACCGTGCCGTAGCCGGAGACGAGGCCGTCGCCGAGGGGCTTCTTCTTCTCCATGCCGAACGCGGTGGAGCGGTGCACGGCCAGCGCATCGAATTCGACGAAGGAGCCGGCGTCCAGCAACAGGTCGATGCGCTCGCGGGCGGTGTTCTTGCCGCGCGCGTGCTGCTTGGCGATCGCTTCCGGGCCGGAGGGCTGTTCGGCACGGGCCTGGCGGTCGCGGAAATCCGCAATCTTTCCCGCAGTCGTGGTCAGATCGTGGCTCATCAAGTTTCTCCGGCTCTGTCGCAAGGTTGTACGGCGCCCGTTGCGTGGGGTCCTTTGGCTGGAATCCACAAAAGCAGGGCTCTGCTGGCAAGTCTAGTGACGGTATTGGCCGGTGCCGCTGTAGGGAACCTACAATTTTCCCGCCGCGAAGCTCCCTCACCGCTTTGTTACCCGCCAGTAACATTGGTCGGCTAGAGTGTGGGAATGACTTCAAGCAACGATGCTTCGGGCACCGCCGCAGGGCCGTACCAGGCAGCCGGTTCCCTCCAGGGCCGCACTGTCCTCATCTCCGGGGGCAGCCGTGGCATCGGCCTGGCCATCGCGCTCCGCGCGGCCCGGGACGGCGCCAACATTGTCCTGATGGCCAAGACCGGTCAGCCCCACGCCAGGCTGGAGGGCACCGTGTATACCGCCGCCGAACAGATCGAGGCCGCGGGCGGCCAGGCCCTGCCGCTGGTCGGCGACGTGCGCAACGACGCCGACGTCGCCGGTGCAGTCGGCGCCGCCGTGGACCACTTTGGCGGGATCGACGTCGTCATCAACAACGCGTCGGCGATTGACCTCTCCACCACCGACGACGTGGACATGAAGCGCTATGACCTCATGCAGGACATCAACGTGCGCGGGACGTTCCTGCTCTCGAAGATGGCGCTGCCGGCCCTGCGCGCCTCCGGGGCCGGGCACATCCTCACCCTCTCCCCGCCCCTGAACCTGGATCCGAAGTGGGCCGGCCTGCACCTGGCCTACACCATGGCCAAATACGGCATGAGCCTGACTACGCTGGGGCTGGCCGAGGAGCTCAAGGCCGACGGCGTCGCCGTGAACTCACTCTGGCCGTGTACCTTGATCGACACCGCGGCAATCCGCAACATGCCCGGCGGCGACATGATCGTCAAGGGCGCCCGCAGCCCCGAAATCATGGCCGACGCCGCCCACGCCGTGCTGACCGGCGGCAATGCGGTCCCCGCCCACAGCAGCCGGAGCGGCAACTTCTACACCGATGAACAGGTTCTCGCGGCGGCAGGGGTGACGGACTTCAGCCCGTACAGCCTCGGCGCGCCGGAGGCCCAGCTGGTCCCGGACATCTTCCTCTGAACTTGCTGGGTGTTTTGCGGCCGTCTGCCCCGCGGATTTTCCCCTCATTTGGGGGCCGGACGCCGGAATGAGCGGTGTGTCCGGCCGACACGCCGGACATCCCGGCCAGAGGTGGGGAGTTTCGGCGGAGGCATTGAGGCAGACGGCCGGGGCCCCGGTGCGCTTTCCTCGGTAGGATTCAAGGATGGAAGCCGCGCAGGAAACCCCGGACCGTCCGCCCCTGGACCTGAGTGCCCTCAGCGATGAGGCGTTCCTGTCCGCCAACGGAATTCCGCGCCTGACGGTGCTTGAGTCCACCGGCTCCACCAACGCCGACCTCCTCCGCGGGGTGACCGAGGATCCCGGTGCGTGGCCGGACCTGTCAGTGCTGACCGCCGAGTACCAGAGCGACGCGCGCGGCCGGCTCGACCGCCGGTGGGAGGCGCCGGCCCGCAGCTCGGTCTCCGTCTCCCTGGTGCTCCTGCCGGTCAACGGGGCCGGCCGGCCGCTGCCGACCCACAGGTACTCCTGGCTCTCCCTCCTGGCCGCCCTCGCCCTGCGGGAGGCCCTGACGGAAACGGCAGGCCTTCCGGCGGAACTCAAATGGCCCAACGACGTCCTGGTCCGGGGCCGGAAAATCGCCGGCATCCTGGCCCAGCTCGGCCCGCTCGGCGCCGGCGGCGCGCCGCCGGTCATCCTCGGCACCGGCCTGAATGTCACGCTGACGGAGCCCGAACTCCCGGTTCCCACCGCCACCTCCGTGCTGCTGGAGAATCCGGACACGGTGGACCGGACGGAGCTCCTGAAGAGCTACCTGTCCCGCTTCGCCACCCTGTACCGGAGTTTCTGCAACGCCGACGGCGACCCCACCGCCGGCATGGCCGGTGGCCCGTCGCTGCACAAACGCGTGGAGCACCTCCTCTCAACCCTCGGCAAGCAGGTCCGGGCCCAACTCCCGGGCGACCACGAGATCATTGGCCACGCCACGCGCCTGGACGAATACGGCTCACTCCTGGTGGTCGATGCCGCGGGCCATGAACATGTGGTGACCGCCGGCGACGTCGTGCACCTGAGGCCGTGGAATCCGGCACGGACCGGCAGCCAGGGCACCGGCAGCGGCGGAGCAGAAAGCGGCTATGCGTAGAGTGCTCCTGCCGGGAGAGCAAGTGATTGTGGTGACCCGGCCCCAGCCCAGGATGCTCATTGTCCCGGCGCTGATGTTCATTGTTGTTCCGGCCTTGGCCGCGTATGCCTGCGCCTGGGTTGTCAAGGGCGGCCCGGCGCGGCTCGTCCCCCTCGTCCCGAAGGAGTGGACGCCCTGGCTGGTCGCCGTGTGCCTGGCGTTGGCGGCGTGGGTGCTGCTGGGCTATTGCCTCCCGCGGGTCATTGCGTGGCATGCCACCCGCTACATCCTCACCAGCCAGCGCATAGTTGCCCGATACGGCATGTTACGGCGGCGCGATGAACAGGTCCCCCTCGCCGCCGTCCGCCATGTGGCCATTGAGCAATCCTTGTTGCAGCGCCTATTGCACTCCGGGAATATATCCTTGGAGACCGGGTACCCCCTTGGAACGGTGGTCCCCGATGTCCCGGAGGCGGCGACATTCCGTAATTTCCTGCTGGACGCCATCGACGACCTCCCGCAGGGCGAGGCGTCCGGCGCCGATGGCATGACCGACAACCCGGGCGAGGCCTGGCCGTGGGAAACGAGAGAAGGTGGAAGAGATGAACGCTGAGAACGTCCACCAGGACATCGATCTCGCTGCCCCGGATTTGCCCCGGGAGCCCGAGGACGCCGCCGGTTCGGCTGCCGCCGACAGCGACGCCGGGACCGCCTTCGGCAGCGAAGCCGGCGCGCTCATCGAACCCGCTGCCGAACCCGAACTCGAACCCGACGAAGCTGAACCCGTGGCCCCGCCCACCGGCACTATGTCCGCTGAACGGCTCGCCGCCAAGGCCCTGGAAGCGCGGCTGCTGGGCGGCGAACGCAAGCTTCGGCGTCGTGAAGTCGCCGCCGGTGCAGGGCTCTCGCTGCTCTCTGCCCGGAAACTTTGGCGCGCCCTGGGTTTTCCCAACCTCGGGGATGAAGATGTCGCTTTCACCGAGCGTGACCAGGCCGCCCTGTCCACCATCGTGGACCTGGTGCGCGACGGCAAGCTCACCGAGGAAGCCGCAATCTCCATCACCCGGGCCATCGGCCAGATGACCGACCGGATGGTGGTGTGGCAGATCGAGGCCCTCGTGGAGGACATGGTCCAGGAACATGGCGTGACCGACGCCGTCGCCCGCAAGCGTCTCGTCAGCGAGTTGCCGAACCTGATCGACCCCCTCGAGGAGATGCTCGCCTACTCCTGGCGCCGCCAGCTCAACGCCGGTGTGCAGCGCCTGGCCGTCCGGGCCGAAGCCGGGCTGCAGTCCAGCGAAGAGGGCCGCGAAGGCGACGAGGACGATGCGCCCCTGCCGTTGGCCCGGGCGGTTGGCTTCGCCGACCTTGTCTCCTACACCAGCCTGTCCCGCCGGATGAACGAGAAGACGCTCGCCCAGCTGGTGCAGCGCTTCGAGAACAAGTGCGCCGAAATCATCTCGGTCGGCGGCGGCCGGCTGGTCAAGACCGTCGGCGACGAAGTCCTGTACATTGCCGAGACTCCGGCGGCCGGCGCCGAGATTTCCCTGGCCCTGTCCCGCGCCTTCACCGACGACGAGATCCTGCCCCAGGCCCGCGTGGCCATGGTGTGGGGCCGCATCCTCTCCCGCCTCGGCGACATCTACGGACCCACCGTCAACCTCGCCGCCCGCCTGACGGCTCTCGCGGACCCTGGAACAGTGCTGGTGGATTCGATGACCGCGGCCGCGCTGGAGCAGGACGAACGCTTCGTCCTGGTGCCCCGGCCGGCCGAGGACGTCCGCGGGTTCGGTGAAATCCACCCGGTGCAGCTGCAGCCCGGCAGCGGCCGGGGCCTGATCCTGGACTGAACGCCGGATCAGCCCGGCGGTAGGCCGTGGCGGGCTTCTCAGCTGAGCGGCGCATATGCAATAGTCGGACCGGCAGTTGCGATCCGGCCGGGTTGCGAACGCCGTCAACCCCCGCGCACCAGTGAAGCCGCGCACCACTGTATTGAGGACCGCCATGAACCCATCGCCAGACGCCCCCATCCCGCCGTCGGACGGAAAACAGGGACCGCTACTGCGCTGCGGGTACGGCACGGACCGGGGACTGCGCCGCGAGGCGAACGAGGACGCCTTCATTGCCGCGGACCCCGTCTTCGCCGTAGCGGATGGCATGGGCGGGCACGAGGCCGGCGAAGTTGCCAGCAGCATCTGCGTGCGCACCCTGGCCGAGCTGCCACAGTCCAAGACCGGCAGCCGGGATGCGACGGCGGACATCCTGCAGGAGTACCTGCTCATGGCCGATGCGGGCATCCGTCACGCCACCGGATCGCGCGCCGGAACCACCCTGTCCGGCGTCGTGGTGGTGGAACAACAGGACGTTCCGTACTGGCTTGTCCTCAACATCGGAGACTCCCGCACCTACCGGTACAGCCACGGCCAGCTCGCACAGATCAGCGTGGACCATTCCGAAGTCCAGGAACTCCTTGACACCGGCCAGATCACCGAGGCCGAGGCCGCCGTGTACCCCCGCAGGCACGTGGTGACCCGGGCGCTGGGAACCGGGGATGACTCCGAGGCCGACTTCTGGCTGGTTCCCCTTGAAGACGGCGACCGGATGCTGGTCTGCTCCGACGGCCTCAACGGCGAACTCAGCGATGAGAAGATCGCCGGCATCCTCGCGGCCGAGGCCGACCCCCAGGCGGCCGTGGACGAACTGATCCAGGCGGCCTTGCGCAGCGGCGGCCGGGACAACATCACGGCGATCGTGGTCGACGCCCGGACTGCAAACGTGGACGAGCCCGCCTGACCTCGCGGTCAGCGTCAGTCCAAATTCGGATGCGGGCCCAGACCGGACCCCAGACCGGACCCTGGACCGGACAATGTCGGGGATCTAGGGCAGGATAGGTCTGTGAGCACAGGGAAGACCGCAGCAGAGACCGCAGCAGGGACTGAAGAAGCAGCCGAAGCAGCCCCCGGGCACGTCACGGACCCGCAAGGCCCCGCGGGGGAGCAGGTCCCCTCCGGGGACATCCGCGCGGAGTATGAAGACCTTGTTGAGCAGGTCCGCAAGCACCGCTTTGCCTACTACCAGCAGGACGCGCCGATCATCTCCGACGCCGAGTTCGACGAGCTCTACCGGCGGCTGGAAACGCTCGAAGCCATGCATCCGGAACTGGTGGCCAACGATTCGCCCACGCAGGAAGTCGGCGGCGAGGTGTCAGCGGCGTTTGCCGCCGTGCAGCATTTGCAGCGCATGTACAGCCTGGAGGATGTCTTCTCGCTCGAGGAGCTGGAGGCCTGGATGGTCAAGGCCGAGGCGGGCGTCGCCAAGCTCGGCAACGGCGGGAACCCGCCGTCGTGGCTCACCGAACTGAAGATCGACGGCCTGGCCGTCAACCTGCTCTACCGCGACGGCGCCCTGGTCCGGGCCGCAACCCGCGGGGACGGCACCACCGGCGAGGACATCACGCATAACGTCCTGACCATCAAGGAAATCCCGAAGCAGCTCAGCGGCACCGGCTTCCCGGCGGAGGTGGAAGTCCGCGGCGAAGTCTTCATCCCGTCGCAGGCCTTCGCGGAATTCAACGAAGCCCTGATCGAGGCCGGCAAGGCGCCGCTGGCCAACCCCCGCAACGCCGCCGCAGGTTCGCTGCGGCAGAAGGACCCCGCGGAAACCGCCAAGCGGCCGCTGCGGATGTACGTCCACGGCATCGGCGCCCGCGAGGGTCTCGACACCGCCAGCCAGTCCGAGACCTACCGCAAGCTGGCCGAGTGGGGACTGCCCACGAGCCCGTATTTCGAGGTCCTGGCCGGGCTTTCCGACGTGCTCGAATTCATTAAGCGCTACGGCGACAAGCGGCACAGCCTCACCCACGAGATCGACGGCATTGTGATCAAGGTGGACGACTTCGCCACCCAGCGGGCCCTGGGCTACACCACCCGGGTGCCGCGCTGGGCCGTGGCCTACAAGTACCCGCCCGAAGAGGTCCACACCAAGCTGCTCGACATCGCCGTCAACGTCGGCCGCACCGGCCGGGTCACCCCGTACGGCGTGATGGAACCGGTCAAAGTCGCCGGCTCCACCGTGGAAATGGCCACCCTGCACAACCAGGAAGTGGTCAAGGCCAAGGGCGTGAAGATCGGCGACATTGTGGTGCTGCGCAAGGCCGGAGACGTGATTCCGGAAATTGTGGGCCCGGTGCTGGCGCTGCGGGACCAGCAGGACCCTCCCGTCCGCGACTTCATCATGCCCACCGAATGCCCCGCGTGCGGCACGCCGTTGGCCCCCGGGAAGGAAGGGGACGTGGACATCCGCTGCCCCAACTCCCGGTCCTGCCCGGCGCAGCTGCGCGAACGAGTCTTCCACCTTGCCGGCCGCGGCGCCTTCGACATCGAAGCCCTCGGTTGGGAAGCCGCCATCGCACTGACCCAGCCGGCCGAGCCCGCGGAGCCGCCGCTGACCACCGAGGCGACATTGTTCGACCTCACTCCAGAGCAGCTCGCGGACGTCCGTGTCCGCCGGGAGAAGCGCTCCAAGGGCGTCGGCACCGGGGAATTCGAGCTGGTGCCCTACTTCTTCACCAAGGCCACCACCAAGACCCCGTCCAAGCCCACGGCCACGACGGACAAGCTCTTCCGGGAGCTCGAAAAAGCGAAATCCCAGCCGCTGTGGCGGATCCTGGTGGCCTTGTCCATCCGGCACGTCGGCCCGCGGGCCTCGCGCGCCCTCGCCACCGCGTTCGGCAGCATGGACGCCATCCGGCAGGCCTCCGAGGAGGAGCTCGCCCACGTGGACGGCGTGGGCCCGGTCATCGCCCAGGCGCTGACTGAATGGTTCGCCGAGGACTGGCACCGCGACATCGTGGACCGCTGGGCGGACGCCGGCGTCCGGATGGCGGACGAACGCGACGAGTCGACGCCCAGGACGCTGGAGGGGCTGACCGTAGTGGTGACCGGGAGCCTCGAGGGCTTCAGCCGCGATGAGGCCAAGGAAGCCATCCTGATCCGCGGCGGCAAGGCGGCCGGATCGGTGTCGAAGAACACCAGCTACGTGGTGGCGGGCGAGAACGCCGGCACCAAGCTGGACAAGGCCGAACAGCTCGGCGTCCCGGTCCTGGATGAGGACGGCTTCCGTGCCCTGCTGGCGAACGGGCCGGCCGGCACCGGCGCGGACGGCAGCGCGGACAGTGTGCCGGGCAGCGGCGCGGACGGCGTCCCGGACCCGGCCGACGACGGCGAGGCCCCCGTCGTCGAGGTTGCGGCGGCCGAATGAGTTCCCACTCCGCGGGTCCTCCCGCACCTGGCATTCCGGAGCTGCTCGAACTGGCCAAATCGGCCGCCGCGGCGGGCGCCGCCGTCCTGGCCACCCGGAAGACCGCGGCCCTAGACGTCAGCAACAAGGGCGACTCAGGAGACTGGGTGACCGCCTTCGACCTCGCCGCCGAAGCCGCCGTCCGGGACGTCATCACCGCCGCCCGGCCGTGGGACATCATCACGGGCGAGGAGGGCGGCACCGTCCTGCCGGCAGAGCCCAGCGGCTACCGCTGGTCCATCGACCCGCTCGATGGCACCACCAATTTCATCCGCAACATCGTCTACTACGCCACCTCCGTGGCGGTGGCCGACGCCGACGGCGTCTGGCTGGCCGGCGTCGTCAGCGCACCGGCGCTGGGACGCACCTACTACGCGTCCCGCGGCGAGGGCGCCTGGCTCCAGGAGCAGGGCCACGTGACCGCCCTGTTCGGCCCGGTCCCCGGACGGACCGGCCAGATCCTGGCCACGGGCTTCAGCTACGATCCCGGCGTGCGGGCGGAACAGGCCGCAGGCCTCGGCAGCCTGATGGACGGCTTCGCCGACATGCGCCGGCTCGGGTCCGCGGCACTGGACCTGTGCCTCGTGGCGGACGGCACGCACGACGCCTACGGTGAGCGCGGGCTCAACGAACACGACTTCGCCGCCGGGGCCCTGATCGCCGAGGAGGCAGGCTGTTGGGTGCGCCGGCCGCGGCTCACCAGCCCCCTGGCCGGCGGCCCCTCCGACGACGAGCGCCTCGCCGCATGGACGTGCGCCGGGCCGCTGGAACTCTCCGGCAAGTTCCCGCTCTAACGTCGTCTCACCGGCCAGGCTCTACGCCTGTCAGATGCGCCTGAGTGATAGTTCAGTCACGGAAACGGCCTTTCCGGGCACGGCCCGGGCCGGGCGCCCGTACCATTGACAGGTGCCTTCGCAGATCCTCATTCGCCCCGCCGTTCCGGCCGACTTCGACGCCATAGCGCGCATCACCCGGGACGCCTACCTGGCGGCAGGCTACTTTGAGAGCGCCGACCACCCCTACATGCAGCAGATCCAGAACGTCGGGCAGCGCGCGGCGGCCGCGACGGTTTGGGTCGCCGAGCGTGAGGGCCGGATCCTCGGCTCCGTGACGCTGGCGGTCGCCGGCGAGCCCTACGCGGACATCGCCTTCAGCGACGAGCTCGAGTTCAGGATGCTCGTGGTGGACCCCTCCGTGCAGCGCAGCGGTGCCGGCAAGGCCACGGTCCAGGCCATCATCAAGCACGCCAGGGCCCTGCCCGGCATCCACGCCGTGGCCCTCACCACTGGCGAGAGCTGGGAAAGCGCCCACGGCCTCTACCTGAAGACCGGCTTCGTCCGGGCGCCGGAGCGCGACTGGCTCGTGCCGGGCACGGACATCAAACTGCTCGTTTACCGCCAGGAACTCTAGCCGGGGCGGTGGCCCCGCGCAGGTCCGCCGACACAAAGCAACCCGGTTTGGCGGCCCGGCCATCCGGCGCCCTACAGTTGTGCCGATCCCTGCGGCAACTGCGAAAGGCCCACCATGCGCAAGACCTTCGGTACCGGCTCCACCTGGGAACAGACCCTCGGCTATTCCCGGGCTGTCCAGGTGGACAACACCCTCTACATCTCCGCGACCGCCGCCAGCGGCGAGGACGGAATCGTGGGCGAGGACTTCTACGCCCAGACCAGCTACATCCTGCAGAAGCTCGGCACCGTGCTGGCCGAGGCCGGCTTCGGCTTCGAGGACGTGGTGCAGTCCAAGCTGTACCTGACGGACATCAGCCAGTGGGAAGAGGCCGGCCGGGCCCACGGCGAGGTCTTCGGCGACATCCGCCCCACGCTCTCCCTCGTTCACGTGCTGCCGTTCCTGGATCCCAAGATGCTCGTCGAGATCGAACTCGTCGCCCAGAAGAGCGCCACCTAGGGCCAAACCGACGCTTGCCCGGGGCGTTGCGGGGGCCGGCCGGGCTCTGGCGGAACGTCGGGACTTGGAGTATGAAGGGCGCATGACCAAGGCGCACGGGCAGGGGCCCACCAGGATCCCCCTCATCGGCCAGTTCCGCTCCTATGACCGCTCGTGGCTGCGCGGCGATCTGATTGCCGGGGTCACCGTCGCGGCCCTGATCGTTCCGAAGAACCTCGGGTACGCAGGCATCGCCGGTATCCCGCTGCAGAACGGCCTGTATGCCGCGGCCGCCGGCGCCATCGTCTACGCGATCTTCGGCACCTGCCGGCAGATCTCGATGGGCCCGAGTTCGGGCCTGGCGGCGGTGGCCGCAAGTGCCGTGCTCGCGGCGGGCATCACCGGCGAGCAGGATGTCGCCTCGTTCGTTGCCGGAATTACCCTTGCCTCCGGCATCCTGTTCCTGATTCTTGCCGTCTTCAAGATGGGCTGGATTGCGCAGTTCCTCTCGAAGGCCGTGGTCACCGGCTTCCTTTTCGGCGCGGCGATCGACGTCGTGATCGGCGAGCTCCCCAAACTCACCGGGACCGAGGTCACCGGCTCGAATCCGCTCCAGGAGCTGTGGTCGTGGCTGGGCACCCTGGGCGCGGCACAGCCGACCACCGTGGTGGTGGGGGTCATCGCGCTGGCTGTGGTCTTCGGGCTGAAAGCCATCGCTCCCCAAGTCCCCGGCGCCCTGGTCCTGGTGGTGGGCGGACTGGCGGCGGAGGCGCTCTTCGGTCTCGGGGCCAAAGGCGTGGCCCTGGTGGGCGACGTACCCAGCGGGCTGCCCTCGCTGCAGGTCCCGGACGGCCAACTCATGTGGGACCACGTCGGCACCGTGGCGCTCGCGGCGGTGGCACTGGTCCTGATCGGCTTCTCCCAGACCGCAGGGGATGCCAGGGCGTTCGCTGCCAAACACCGCTACCAGATCGACATCAACCAGGAATCCATTGCCCAGTCAATGGCCAACATCGCCTCAGGTCTGTTCAAGGGGATGCCCGTCTCGACGAGCCTGTCCGCGAGCTCGCTGAACGACCACTCGGGGGCGAAGACCGGACTGGCCTCCCTCACCTCGGGGATCACCGTCCTGCTCACGCTGCTGTTCCTGGCGCCGCTGTTCTCGATCCTGCCCAAGCCCGTGCTGGCGGCGCTGATCATCGAGGCCGTCGTCATGGGCATGATGAACGTGCCCGAGCTGCGGCGGCTGGCCCGCGTGCAGAAGTTCGACTTCTGGATTGCGGTCGCGGCCATCATCGGGACCCTCATCTTCGGCGTGCTGGCGGGCGTCGTCATTGGAATCGGGCTCTCGCTCATCTGGCTCGTCCGGGTGGCGACCCATCCGGAGATGCCCGACCTGGGCCGCGAGCCCGGGACCCAGGTCTTCCGCGACGCCGGTGAGCACCCCGGCGACGAGACCGTTCCCGGCATTGCCGTGATCCGGTTCGACGGCGGCCTGTTCTTCGCCACGGCCGATGCACTGGAGGACCGCCTGCGCGACGTCATCCAGTCGACGCCGGGGCTCACCGGGATCGTGCTCGACTGCGGCGGGATCAACTTCGTCGACTCGCAGGGGGCGGCAAAGGTGGCGGACATCGTCATCCTCGCCCGGGAGGCCGGGGTCAACCTGCGCCTGACCCGGCTGAAGCCCGCGGTCCGGTCGGTCCTGGAGCGGGACGGCGTGATCGAGCGCGTCGGGGCGGACATGATCCACGGCAACATCCACAGGGCCGTGCAGGCGGAGCAGGCGGCGGCACAGAAGGAGCCCGACGGCGCCTAGTGGCCGGCCGGAACGGGGATTCCGTAGCGGTGCTCGGGCCGCCCGGTGGTGCCGTAGCGCAGCTGGATGTCGACGGCGCCGTCGTCCGCCAGCGCGGACAGATACCGCTGGGCGGTGGCCCGGGACACACCGACCCGGGCGGCGACGTCGGCGGCTGAATACTGCTCGCCGGGCACCAGGGATTCCAGCACCGCGGCCTCGGTGGCGGAGCGGGGACGTGCCGAGGCGACGACGTCGCCCGGGATCAGGGCGCGCTTGGCGCGCTCCACCGTCTCCTGGCTGACGGAGCCCGGCTGGGCCAGGATCCGGCGGTAGCGTGCATAGGAGCGCAGCTGCTGCGAAAGGGATTCGGCCGTGAAGGGCTTGAGCAGGTAGCCCAGTGCCCCGCGGCGGAACGCGAGCCGCAGCGAGGCCGTGTCCGAGGCCGCGCTGAGGATCACGGTATCGACGTCCAGCTGGTGCAGCAGGTCCAGGCCCGAAGCGTCCGGCAGGTAGACGTCCAGCAGCACCAGGTCCGGGCGGAGGCTGTGGATGGCCTGCAGTGCCTGGGACGCCGAGCCGGCCGGCGGCAGCGCCAGGAAGCCGGCCACCGAATCCACATAGGCGGCATGCAGCTTGGCGACGTGGAAATCATCGTCGACAATCAGCACCCTGAAATCCTCAGACATCGTTGTCCTCTCGGTTTGCTTCAGTGATTGCAGGTTCGGTATTTCCCGGCAGTGTTGGCCCCGGTTCGGTGGTTCCCGGCAGCGTGGCGACGAAAACGGCGCCCGGGCCGCCGGGGGAGCCGGCTTCGAGCACCCGCACGTCTCCGCCGCGGCGGCGCGCGAGCTGGCGGGACAGCGCCAGCCCCAGGCCCTGCCCTCCGCCAGGGCGGGCGGGCCGGACCGAGGTCGTGTAGCCTTCCGCGAAGACCCCCTCGGCCTCGGCGGCTGTCATTCCGCCGCCCAGGCCGTCGCCGGAATCGGCCACCACAATGTGGAGTGTGCCGGCGCCTCCGTTGATGCCCGGTTCGTCCAGCACTTCGACTTCCACCCAGCGCTCGGCCGCGGATCCGGCGACGGCGGCGTTCACGGCGTTGTCGATCAGGTTCCCCAGGACGGTGGTGACGTCCTGGGGTTCGGTGACGTGGCCGCGGACCACGGATTCCGGGCCGAGGCGGAGGCTCACGCCGCGCTCGTCCGCCTCGACGCCCTTGGCACCGAGGAAGGCCTGCAGGTAGGGGTCCTGGAGCAGCTCGGCCTGGTCCACCGGGAATGCCAGCGGCCCGGTGCCGGCCAGTTTGGCGAGATAGTCCTGGGCCTGCTGGGGCTCCCCGATGCTCATGAACCCGGCGATCGTGTGCAGCTGGTTGGCAAACTCGTGGCGCTGTGCCCGCAATGCCGCAGACATGGTGCCGACGGCGTCGAGCTGGCGGGTCAGCTGCTGCAGCTCGGTCCGGTCCCGCAACATCACCACCCAGCCCAGGTCCTCCCGGCCGTGCAGGGCCTTGCGGGCGCTCACCACCAGCACCCGGCCGCCGGCCACGAGTTCCACCGCCTCGCCCTCGGCCGCATCGGCCCGGGTCAGGGCCTTGAGCTGCTCCGGGACCGGCGCGGCGGCCCAGGCCGTGCCCGCGAGGTCCGGGACACCGAGCAGCCGCTGCGCGGCGGCGTTGAAAACGCTGACCCTGCCGTCGGCCGAAACGCCGATGACGCCGTCGTCGACGCCCTGCAACACGGCCACCTGGTCGTGCACCAGGGTGCTGATCTCCTCGGGTTCGAGCCCGAGGGTCAGCCGCTGGAGCCGCCGCCGCAGCAGGAAGGAGGCGAGCACGCCGGCCAGCAGCGCGCCGGCGGCCGTGACGGCGATGGGGATGATGTCCCGGGCCAGGCTTTGGCTGATCGTCTCGGTGGAGTAGCCCACGCTCACCTCGCCCACCACCGTCGTCGAATCCGGGGCGTACACCGGGACCTTGGCGCCGGCGGACGGGCCCAGCGTGCCCGTGTTCCGCGTGGTGACCTCCCGGCCCGCGAGGGCGTCCGAGGGGTCGGTACTGACCTTTTCGCCCAGCCGCTCCGCGTCGGGGTGCGCCAGCCGGATGCCGGTCTCGTCCGTAATGACCACGAACAGGGCCCCGGTGCGGGTGCGGGCACCCTCCGCGGCAGCCATCAACGGACCGGCCAACAGCTCGGCGGCCGGGGGAGCGGCGGGAAGGGCGCTGATGGACTGGACCTGAGCCCGCACGGAGGGGTCCGAGGCCACGGTCCGGGCCAGGGTCAGCGCCTGGTTCTCCGCCTCGCGGCCCAGCCGGTCGTAGCTCAGCCAGGCGTGGACGGCGCTGCTCAGCAGCACCACCAGCGCCACGACGCCGAGCTGCAGCAGCAGTGTCTGGGTC
Source organism: Arthrobacter sp. P1_D12 (assembly GCF_056406175.1). Classification (NCBI taxonomy): domain Bacteria; kingdom Bacillati; phylum Actinomycetota; class Actinomycetes; order Micrococcales; family Micrococcaceae; genus Arthrobacter; species Arthrobacter sp. P1_D12. The sequence continues at coordinate 102,734 of NZ_JBFUAR010000003.1, read as the reverse complement.
GAAAAACGCAGGGCCGGCAGAACTGTGCGGCGCTTCATCGGGCTCCTGCCTGGGGTTGGTACGGACGTGAGCAAAATGCGCAAAATGCATCCAATAAGCAGTATGCCAATCAATTGAGCCAAAGGCCCAGTCGTGACGGGCGCCACTCTAACGTCTGTAGTGCGCATCACACCGGAGTGGTGTCATTCAACGAAGAAGGAGCCGGCCGTGCTGGTATTACTAGGATTCGCCATGATCGCGGTATTCATGGTGCTGATCATGACGAAGAAGTTGACGCCGGTGCTGGCGCTCATCATTGTTCCCACAGTCTTCGGGCTTTTCGCCGGCGCGGGCCTCGGCATCGGCCCGACGGTCATGGACTCCATGAAATCCATGACCTCCACCGCCGCGCTGCTGATGTTCGCGATCATCTACTTCGGGCTGATGATCGACGTCGGGCTCTTTGACCCCCTGGTCAGGTTCATCCTGCGAAAGCTCGGCAACGACCCCGCCAAGGTGGTCCTGGGCACGGCCATCCTCGCGGCAGCGGTCTCCCTCGACGGCGACGGCTCCACCACCTTCATCCTCACCACCGCGGCGATGCTGCCGGTCTACCTGCGGCTGAAGATGAGCCCCGTGGTCCTGACCTGCGTGGCCGGCCTGGCCAACGGCACCATGAACATCCTGCCCTGGGGCGGCCCCACCGCCCGCGCCGCCTCCGCGTTGAAGCTCGACGTCAATGATGTCTTCGTGCCCATGGTCCCGTCCCTCATCGCAGGGCTCATCGTCGTGCTGGTCTTCTCCTGGCTGCTCGGCCTGCAGGAACGCAACCGCCTCCGCGCCGTCGCCCCCGAGATCTGGGGCGTCCCGGATACAGCCGCAGCCTTCGACGGCGATGCAGACGGCGCAGCCGGCGGCAGCGCGGCCGGCGGTACCGGAATCCGCCGCGGCCGCAAGGGCCCCGGAGCCTCGCCCGCCGGGCTCTCCCCGGAAGGATCGTCCGTTGCCGTGCTGGAGCGCGCCGATTCCCTCGTTGACGACCGCGACTCCGCCATGGCCGACACCGCCCTGGACCCCAACCGCAAGACCCTCCGTCCCAAGCTGTTCTGGTTCAACCTCGGCCTCACGGTCGCCGTCATGGTGACGCTCGTCGCCAACGTCATTCCGCTCCCGTTCGTCTTCATGGTCGGCGCCGCCATCGCCCTGCTGGTCAACTTCCCCAAGGTCAAGGACCAGAGCGCCCAGCTGATCGCGCACGCTCCCTCGATTGTCGCCGTCGTCAGCATGGTCATGGCCGCCTCGGTCCTGACCGGCGTCCTCAACGGCACGGGCATGGTCAAGGCCATGTCGGAATGGCTGGTCCAGATCATCCCGTCGGACATGGGTCCGCTGATGGCCGTGATCACCGGTGTCCTGAGCATCCCAATGACGTTCTTCATGAGCAACGACGCCTTCTACTTCGGCGTCCTGCCGGTCCTGAGCGAAACGGCGGCCCACTACGGCGTCAGCGCCGCCGACATGGCCCGCGCTTCCATCACCGGCCAGCCCTTCCACCTGCAGAGCCCCCTGGTCCCCGCCATCCTGCTCCTGGTCTCCCTCGCCAAGGTGGACCTGGGCGACCACCACAAGAAGGTCCTGTGGCGCACGGCCGTGATCTCCCTGGTCATGCTCGGCGTAGGAGTCCTCACCGGAGCCATCGGCATCGGCTGACAAGCCAAGGAGCACCACAAATATTCATAACGAGACTGTCGGGTTCGGAGATTTTCCGGACCCGACAGTCGCGTTTGGTGAGGGAGGCTCGTCCGGCCTGGCGCCGGACGGCGGCAGGGCGTTCAGACACGTAGACTGGGACGGAAAATTATCCATACCTTGCAGGGGAGATCCATGGCTGCGATCAACCGCGATGACGTCGCGCATCTCGCGCAACTCGCGCACATCGAGATGAGTGCTGAAGAGCTGGACAGGATGGCCGGCGAACTCGCCGTCATCGTGGATTCAGTGAAGTCCGTCAGTGAAGCCGCCGGTGATGACGTCCCGGCCACGTCCCACCCGATTCCGCTGACCAATGTGTTCCGCGAGGACGTCGTGGGCCACACGTTTACGGCCGAGCAATCCCTCTCCGGTGCCCCAGACGCGTACGAAGGCCGTTTCAAGGTCCCGGCAATCCTGGATGAGGACTAAGACCATGACTGAGAACAACGAACTGATCCGCCTCTCCGCCGCCGCGCTCGCCGAGAAGCTGGCCGCCCGCGAGATCACCGCCGTCGAGGTCACCCAGGCCTACCTGGACCGCATCGCCGCCGTCGACGGCAAGGTCCACGCCTTCCTCCACGTCAACGCCGACGAGGCGCTCGCCGTCGCCGCCGAAGTGGATGCGATCCGCGCCGCCGGCGGTGCCGCCGCCGAAGAGCTCCACGTCCTCGCGGGCGTCCCGATCGCCGTCAAGGACCTCATCGTCACGATCGGCCAGCCCACCACGGCCGGCTCGAAGATCCTCGAAGGCTGGCACAGCCCCTACGACGCCACCGTCGTCGAGCGCCTGCGCGCCGCCAAGATGCCGATCCTGGGCAAGACGAACCTCGACGAATTCGCGATGGGCTCGTCCACCGAGCACTCCGCCTACGGGCCCACGCACAACCCGTGGGACCTCGACCGCATCCCGGGCGGTTCCGGCGGCGGCTCCGCTGCCGCCGTCGCGGCCTTCGAAGCCCCGCTGGCCCTCGGCACGGACACCGGCGGATCCATCCGCCAGCCCGGCGCCGTCACCGGCACGGTCGGCGTCAAGCCCACCTACGGCGGCGTTTCCCGCTACGGCGCCATCGCCATGGCCTCCTCGCTGGACCAGATCGGCCCGGTCTCGCGCACCGTTCTCGACTCGGCCCTGCTGCACCAGGTGATTGGCGGGCACGATCCGCGCGACTCCACCTCGCTGCCGGACCCGCTCGAGGACCTCGTGGCCGCTGCCCGGACCGGCAACGTCGAGGGCATGAAGATCGGCATCATCAAGGAGCTCCACGGCGAGGGCTACCAGGCCGGCGTCGAGAACCGCTTCAACGAATCCCTCGAGCTGCTCAAGGGCGCGGGCGCCGAGATCGTCGAGGTCTCCTGCCCCAACTTCAAGTACGCCCTGGGCGCCTACTACCTGATCATGCCGTCGGAGGCGTCCTCCAACCTGGCCAAGTTCGACGGCGTCCGCTACGGCCTGCGGGTCCTGCCCGAACAGGGACCGCTGACCATCGAGCGGGTCATGGGGGCCACCCGCGCCGCCGGCTTCGGCGACGAGGTCAAGCGCCGCATCATCCTGGGCACCTACGCCCTGAGTGCCGGCTACTACGACGCGTACTACGGCTCGGCCCAGAAGGTGCGCACCCTGATCCAGCGCGACTTCGACGCCGCCTTCGAAAAGGCCGACGTGCTGATTTCCCCGACGGCGCCGACCACGGCGTTCAAGCTCGGCGAGAAGCTCAACGACCCGCTGGCGATGTACCTCAACGATGTCGCCACCATCCCGGCGAACATGGCCGGCGTCCCCGGCCTGTCGCTGCCCGGCGGCCTGGCCGACGAGGACGGGCTGCCCGTGGGCATCCAGCTCCTGGCCCCGGCCCGCCAGGACGCCCGCCTGTACCGCGTCGGCGCGGTCCTGGAATCCCTGCTCGAGGCGCAGTGGGGCGGCCCGCTGCTGGACAAGGCCCCCTCGCTCACTGATTCTGCCGTTTCAAGCCACGGAGGTTCACACTAATGACTGACGCAACCCTCAGCTTTGAAGAGGCGATGGACAAGTACGATCCCGTCCTGGGGTTCGAGGTCCACGTGGAGCTCAACACCAAGACCAAGATGTTCTCCTCCGCGCCGAACGTCTTCGGCGACGAGCCGAACACCAACGTCAACGAGGTGGACCTCGGCATGCCCGGCGTGCTGCCGGTGGTGAACAAGACCGCGATCGAGTCCTCGATCAAGATCGGCCTGGCGCTGAACTGCAAGATCGCCGAGAAGTGCCGCTTCGCCCGGAAGAACTACTTCTACCCGGACACCCCGAAGAACTTCCAGACCTCCCAGTACGACGAGCCCATCGCGTACGACGGCTACCTGGACGTCGAGCTCGCCGACGGCACCGTGTTCCGCGTCGAAATTGAACGCGCGCACATGGAGGAGGACGCCGGCAAGCTGACCCACATGGGCGGCGCCACCGGCCGCATCCAGGGAGCGGACTACTCCCTGGTGGACTACAACCGTTCCGGCGTGCCGCTGGTCGAGATCGTCACCAAGCCGATCGAGGGCGCCGGCAGCCGCGCTCCCGAACTCGCCAAGGCCTACGTGGCCGCCGTCCGCGAGATCGTCAAGAACCTCGGGGTCTCGGACGCGAAGATGGAGCGCGGCAACGTCCGCTGCGACGCCAACGTCTCGCTGCGCCCGCACGGCCGCGAACGTTTCGGCATCCGTTCGGAAACCAAGAACGTCAACTCGCTGCGCGCCGTCGAACACGCGGTCCGCTACGAGATCCAGCGGCACGCCGCCGTGCTGGACTCCGGCGAGCCGGTCACCCAGGAAACCCGGCACTGGCACGAGGACACCCGGACCACGACATCGGGCCGGGCCAAGTCCGACGCCGACGACTACCGCTACTTCCCGGAACCTGACCTGGTCCCGATCACCGCGTCCCGCGAATGGGTCGAGGAGCTCCGGGCCACCCTGCCCGAGCCGCCGGCCGCGCGCCGCAAGCGGCTGCAGGCCGACTGGGGCTACTCGGACCTGGAGTTCCGCGACGTCGTCAACGCCGGCGTCATGGACGAGATCGAGGACACCATCACCGCCGGCGCCACCGCCACCGTGGCCCGCAAATGGTGGATGGGCGAGATCGTCGGCCGCGCCAAGAACGCCGACGTCGATCCCGGCCAGCTCGGCGTCAACCCGGCCACCATCGTGGAACTGAACAAGATGGTCGAGGACGGCAAGATCAACAACAAGATGGCCTCCGAGGTCCTGGACGGCGTGCTCGCCGGCGAAGGCACCCCGGCGGAAATCGTCGAGAAGCGCGGCCTCGCCGTGGTCTCCGACGACGGCCCGCTGCTCGAAGCCATCGACGCGGCCCTCGCCGCTCAGTCCGGCGTCGCGGACAAGATCCGCGGCGGCAAGATCCAGGCGATCGGCGCGATCGTCGGGGGCGTGATGAAGGCCACCCGCGGGCAGGCCGACGCCGGCCGCGTGCGCGAGCTGATCCTCCAGCGCCTCGGCGTCGAGGGCTAGCCCCTAGCCGCCCACTAAATCGGTCATGATGGTCTGCAGCGCTTCGCAGACCATCATGACCGATGTGCGTTTAAGGTTCTCCGGCCGGGCCAGGACGTCGATCCGACGCCGGGTGCTGATGCCCTCCAGCGGCCGCAGCACAATGTCCGGGTTCAGCACAGGCCGCGCGGTGTGCCGCGGCAGCAGGCCGATCACGCCGCCGGCCGCCACGAGCGCCGCCACAGTTGAGTAGTCGTTGATGCGGTGCACGATGTTCAGCTCACGGCTGGAGACCGCCGCGACGGCGGAGAGCACGTCGGCGGGGGAGTAGCCGGCGCGGCTCGTCACCCACGGTTCGCCCACGACGTCGTCCGCCGTCACCGCGCGCTGGCCGGCCAGCCGGTGCCCGGCCGGCAGTGCCACGTCCAGCGGCTCATGCGCGAGCGGGATCACCGCGACGCGTTCCCCGGGCCAACGCGGGCTGTGATCCATCCGGTGCGCCAGGACGAGGTCATAGCGCGCCGTCAGGGCGGGAAAATCCTGCTGGGCGACGTCCTCGTCGGAGAGCAGGATCCGCGGCTGGCCCGGGCCGTCCAGCAGCCGGGCCAGCGGCGCGAACAATGCCTGCCCGGCGCTGTGGAAACCGCTGAGCGTCACCGGCGCCACCGGTGAGCCGTGGTAGGCGCCGATCGCCATCTTCGCATCCGCCATCGCGCTGACCACCGCGGCCCCGGCGTCCGCCAGCACCTGCCCGGCCTCCGTGAGCACCAGGTTCCGGCCCTCCTTGCGGGTCAGCGGCACCTCCACAGTCTTCTGCAGCGCGGCCAGTTGCTGGGACACCGCCGACGGCGTCACCAGAAGGGTTTCGGCGACGGCCTTGACGCTGCCCAGAGCTCCGAGTTCGCGCAACATCTCCAGCTGGTGGATTTCCATGCCAGCCATTCTATGCAACAGCGATTGCTAATTCGTCGATTGAGAAAAATTCGGTTGTGCTAATGCTTTCTGGTGGGTCTAATGGGGTGAGTTGACCCACACGCCCGCCCCGCATGCGGAACAGAACACGCGGAACAGAACGCGCGGAGCAGGACCCCAAGAGCACAGTTAGGAAGGCCCATGAAGGCTCTCTACAAAGCCGGCGCCCGCGCAGGATTCGAGCTCGTCGACCGTCCCGAGCCGAAGACCGGCCCCGGGGACGTCAAGATCCGCGTCATGACCACCGGCATCTGCGGTACGGACCTGCATATCCAGGCCTGGGACGCCTGGGCGCAGGGCATCATCAACGCCCCGCTGATCGCCGGCCACGAGTTCTACGGCGAGGTCGTGGAGACCGGCGAGGACGTCCTGGACGTCAAGGTGGGGGACAGGGTCTCCGGCGAAGGCCACATCGTCTGCGGAATCTGCCGCAACTGCCGCGCCGGCCGCCGCCAGATGTGCATCAACACCGTCAGCGTCGGCGTCCAGCGCGACGGCGCCTTCGCCGAGTACGTGGTGATCCCCGAGACCAACGTCTGGGTCCACCAGGACCCCTCCGTCACCCCGGAACTCGGCGCCATCTTCGACCCCTTCGGCAACGCCGTCCACACCGCCCTGAGCTTCCCGCTGGTCGGCGAGGACGTGCTGATCACCGGCGCCGGACCCATCGGCCTGATGGCGATCGCCGTGGCCCGGCACGCGGGCGCCCGCAAGATCGCGATCACCGACGTCTCCGCGCCCCGGCTGGAACTGGCCCGCAGGCTCGGCGTCGACCTCGCGATCGATGTCTCGAAGATGCGGGTCAAGGACGCCCAGCGCGAACTCGGCATGCGCGAAGGCTTCGACATCGGCATGGAAATGTCGGGACATCCCACCGCGCTGCCTGAGATGATCGACAACATGAACCACGGCGGCCGGATCGCGATGCTGGGACTGCCCAGCCAGTCCATCGACATCAACTGGGGCAAGGTGGTCACGCACATGCTGACCATGAAGGGCATCTACGGTCGCGAAATGTTCGAGACCTGGTACGCGATGAGCGCCATGCTCTCCTCCAACCCGGCCCTGCACGCGAACATCTCGGCCGTGGTCACGGACACGCTGCCGGCCACCGACTGGGAAAAGGGTTTCGAGGTGGCCCGCGCCGGCGTCGGCGGCAAGGTGGTTCTCGACTGGACCGTTTTCTAGGCCCTTTCCTGACTGCGCGCTTCCGGCCCCCTGCCAGACACCGCCTTCCACGCACAGCATTCCGCCCCCGCATCCAACCAGCCGAGGAGCCAACCCATGTATTCAGCCATCAAGGACCAGCTGCAGCACGAACTCGATGAGATCCGCAGCGCCGGTCTGTTCAAGACCGAGCGGCACATCGACTCGCCGCAGGCCAACCGCATCAAGGCCGGGCAGATCGGCGAGTCCGGCGCCGACGTGCTGAACTTCTGCGCCAACAACTACCTGGGCCTCGCCGATCACCCGGACATCATCGCCGCGGCGAAGACCGCCATGGACGAGCGCGGCTTCGGCATGGCCAGCGTCCGCTTCATCTGCGGCACCCAGGACCTGCACCTGGCACTGGAAAAGCGTGTCTCGGCGTTCCTCGGCACCGAGGACACCATCCTGTTCTCCAGCTGCTTCGACGCCAACGGCGGCGTATTCGAGTCCCTATTCGGCCCGGAGGACGCCGTCATCTCGGACGCCCTGAACCACGCGTCCATCATTGACGGCATCCGGCTCTGCAAGGCCCAGCGCTTCCGCTACGCCAACCAGGACATGGCGGACCTCGAATCGAAGCTGATCGAGGCCACGACCCAGGAGAACCCGGCCCGCCGCAAGATCATCGTCACGGACGGCGTCTTCTCGATGGACGGCTTCCTGGCCCCGCTCGAAGCGATCTGCGACCTCGCCGACAAGTACGACGCCCTGGTCATGGTGGACGATTCCCACGCGGTGGGCTTCATGGGCGCCACCGGTGCCGGCACGCCGGAACATGCCGGCGTCTCGGACCGCGTGGACATCTACACCGGCACCTTCGGCAAGGCCCTCGGCGGCGCGTCCGGCGGCTACGTCTCGGGCCGCGGCGAGGTCGTGGCGATGCTCCGCCAGAAGGCCCGCCCCTACCTGTTCTCCAACTCGCTGGCCCCGGCGATCGTCGCGGCCACGCTCACGGCCCTGGACCTCGTGGAAAACTCCGGCGAACTGCGCGGCAAGCTCTTCGCCAACGCGGAGCTCTTCCGGAACCGCATGAGCGAGGAAGGCTTCGACCTGCTCCCCGGCGAGCACGCCATTGTCCCGGTAATGTTCGGCGACGCCGTCATGGCCGCCAAGGTGGCCGATGCCATGCTCCACAACGGCGTCTTCGTCACGGCGTTCAGCTACCCGGTGGTGCCCAAGGGCGCCGCCCGGATCCGCGTCCAGCTCTCCGCCGCGCACAGCGCCGACGACGTCGAAGCCTGCGTCCAGGCGTTCGTGCGCAGCCGCGCAGCGGTGGCAGCAGCCTAGAGCGCCTGATCGCCGGGCCGGGCCCCCGCTTTCAGCACGGGTCCGGCCCCACCCCAGGGGTCCGGCCCTGCCCGTTCATCCCGGCTTGCTCCTCTTGCTGGTCCGCGGGACATGTCCAGCTCCGGCAGCGAGGACTGGACATAATGCCACTATGTCCAACGGCCACGACCAACGAAGGGCATGCCCCGGTCCTGCCCGCCGCAGCGAGGGACATGTCCAGCCGTACGGACCACGGAAGAGCATGTCCCGGGTCTGCCCGCCGCAACGCGGGACATGCCCAGCCGTGCGGACCACGGAAGAGCATGTCCCGGGCCGGCCCGCCGCAACGGGGGACATGCCCAGCTCCGGCAGCGAGGACTGGACATAATGCCACTATGTCCAACGGCCACGACCAACGAAGGGCATGTCCCGGGCCTGCCCGCCGCAACGAGGGACATGTCCAGCCGTGCGGACCAAGGAAGGGCATGTCCCGGGGGCGGCGTGCACAATTTATCCAAGCAACCAGGATTCCAAGAAAGTTGCCGCCAAACTCGGAATCGTGGAGACGGCATGTGCCGAGAACGCCGTGAGTCACTGGACATTTCAACGCCCGGGGATCCAACAACGGCGCTGGTGATGACTGTGGGACCCGATTGACGCCACTCGCCCGGGGCGCAGCTTGCGGCAAACGCCGGATACCGGCGCGGCCTGACCCGACAATCTGCAAGGATGGGATCATGTCAGCTCATTACGATGTCGTAATTGTCGGCGGCGGGATCGCCGGCCTGTCCCTTGCCTCAGCCTTGGCCGGGCGCTGCAGCGTGGCCCTGATCGAAGCCGAGCAGACCCTGGCGTACCACACCTCGGCCCGCTCGGCCCGGCAACTGATTCCCAGCTACGGCCCGCCTGTGGTTCAGGAGCTCACCGTCCGGACGCTCGACCTCATCGCGGCCCAGGACGCCGAACGTCCGGAACCGGTGCTCACCCCGCGCAGCTTCATGCTGATCGGGGACGACGCCACCGTCCGGGCGGAGGCAAGCGGACACATGCAGCGGATCACCCACGCCGAGGCACTGGACCTGTGCCCGGCCCTGGTCCCGGATTCGTTCAGCGTCGCCGGGCTGGACACCGGATCCTTCGCCTGCAACGCCCCCGTGCTGCTCGAGGACCACCGGCGGCTCGCCGTGGCCGGCGGCGTGGACATCATTACCGGCGCCAGGGTCCATTCCGCCCAACGCCTGGGCACCGGCTGGGAACTGGGCGCCGGGCAGGAAGGCTTCCAGTCCGCCGTCGTGGTCAACGCCGCCGGTGCCTGGGCCGACGAGCTAGCCGTCCTCAGTGGCGTCGAGAAGCTCGGCCTGCAGCCGTACCGGCGCACCGCGGCGATCGTCGACGTCGAGAATCCCCTCCCGGAAGCCTGCCCGATGGTGGCGGCGGCCGATGACAGCTTCTACTTCCGGCCGGACAACGGCCAGGTCCTGATCTCGCCCGCCGAACACGTGCCGAGCGGACCTGAGGACGCCCGGCCCTATCCCGGCGACGTCGAACGGGTCATCGCCCGGCTCAACGAGATCACGACGCTCGGGATCCGGAGCGTTCGCACGGCCTGGACGGGGCTGCGGACGGAGGCGGCCGACGGCGTCCCGGTGGTGGGGTTCGACGCCGAGGCCACCGGATTCTTCTGGCTCGCCGGCCAAGGGGGGTACGGCTTCCAGACCTCATCCGGCGTCGCGGAACTGGCCGCCGGGCTGATCCTCGCCGGCCAGGGCTCCGCCCCGGCCCTGACCCCGGCCCTGCCCCCGGCGCGGGACGCCAGTCCGGCATCCCGGACAGCGGAGGCGCTGGCCGCGACCCGCTGGTCCATCCGGCGCTGAAGAATGGACCCATGAGTACCCTCATCACCAATATCGCCGAACTGATGACCCAGGACGCGGAACACCGCGTCCTCCGCGACGCGGCGGTGGTCATCGAGGGGGAGCGGATTTCCTGGCTCGGGCCCGCGGCCGGCGCCCCGGCCGCGGACGAACGGGTGGATGCCGGTGGCCGGGCGCTCCTCCCGGGCTGGGTCGACTCCCACACGCACCTGATCTTCGCGGGGGACCGCACTGCCGAGTTCGAGGCCCGGATGGCGGGGGAAAGCTACAGCGCCGGCGGGATCGCCGTCACCACCGGCGCCACCCGGAGCACGAGCGACTTCGACCTGACCCGGCTGGCGATGGGCCGCGTCGCGGAGGCCGTGTCGCAGGGCACCACCTACCTGGAGACCAAAACCGGCTACGGCCTGGACCTCGAGAACGAGGCCCGCAGCGCCCGCATCGCCTCCACGGTGGCGGACGAGGTGACCTACCTGGGGGCGCACCTTGTGCCCGCCGGGATGGACGCGGAGGAATACACGGAGCTGGTCTGCGGACCGATGCTCACCGCAGTCCGGCCCTACGTCCGCTGGGCCGACGTCTTTTGCGAGCAGGGCGCGTTCAACGAGGACCAGTCCCGCCGGGTGCTGCTGGCCTGCAAGGCCGCCGGGCTGGGGCTGCGCGTCCACGGCAACCAGCTCGGCGAGGGCCCCGGCGTCAGGCTGGCCGTGGAAGTCGGCGCCGCGAGCGTGGACCACGTGAACTACCTGTCGGCCGCGGACATCGACGCCCTTGCCGGCAGCTGGTCCGGCTGGGACGCCGCCGGCGGCAGCGGCACGCCTGGATCCGGGCAGCGCGGCACGGTTGCCACGTGCCTGCCGGCCTGTGATCTTTCCACCCGGCAGCCGCTGGCCCCAGGCCGTGAACTGCTCGACGCCGGTGTGCAGCTGGCGCTGGCCTCCAACTGCAACCCCGGCACGTCCTACACCAGCTCCATGGCGTTCTGCGTCACCACCGCAGTGCTGCAGATGCGGCTCAGTGTCCATGAGGCGGTGCGCGCCGCGACTTACGGCGGCGCCCTGGCCCTGGGACGGGAGGCCGGGAACGACGTCGACGGCGAACGCGCGGTGGGCTCGATCGCCGTCGGACACCGCGCGGACCTGCACCTGCTCAACGCCCCTTCCGCCACGCACCTGGCTTACCGGCCTGGCATCCCCCTGACGCACGCGGTGTGGCGCGCCGGTGTAGCGCAGCCGGTCCGTTAGCGCGCCGCCCTAGAACATCATGGGCGGTGCGTCGAGGACGGTCTCGTCCACGCGCCTCTTCTCCCACTGCGTGAAGGGCTTGTCGAGCTCGTACTTGCCGTGCGAGGTGCGCAGCAGGGTGCGGACCTCGGCGTTCTCGGGGTTGTTCAGGGACTCGAAGTATTCCACCGACCAGTGGAACCAGCGCATGCAGAACAGCCGCATCGTCAATCCGTGCGTCACGAACAGCGCGTTCGGGGCATAGCCGGGCCGGGACCAGTGCCGGTGCAGGGTTTCCATGAACGAAGAGATCCTGTCATACACATCGGAACCGGACTCGCCCTCGCGGAAGCGGTAGAAGAAGTGCCCGTAGGCGTTGCGGAGCTCCTTCTGGTCCTCGATGTCGCCGGCGATCTGAAAGTTGGCCCAGTCCTGTTCGCGCAGGCGCGGTTCCTCGATCACCCGCTCCACGAGCGGGCCGAGATTCAGCGCCTCGAGGGTCTGGTAGGCGCGCAGGTACGGGGAGACGTAGACGCACACCGGGCGGCCGTCCAGCTGGCGCCGGACCTCCTCCCCGGCCGCGGTGGCCTGCTCCAGACCCAGCGCGGTCAACGGGATCCGGTAGTCCGGAACACGGTTGTAGATCGAGGTGTCGGCATTGGCGGCAGACTGGCCGTGCCGGATCATGATGATTTTCCGGGGCGCACTCATAATCCCCAAGCATAGGGCTCCTAAAAGCAGGTGCCGCAGGCAAAACCCCGTTCGGCCGGCACCACGCGGGCACCAGCAAACTATCGGCAAGTGCAGGCAAGATAGAACCATGTTGGTTCCCTCCCGCCGTCGGCTGCGGTTCGAAGTGTTGATTGTCCTGGGGTTGTCTCTGGGGCAGTCCGCGATCTACTCCCTGGTGCAGTTGCTGGACAAGATGACCACGGCGCCGCTGGCCCAGGGGACATCCACACTGAACCGCTCACAGAGCGCACGCGAATACTTCGACCTCACCTACCAGTTGCTGGACATCATCTTCGCCCTGGTCCCGGTGGCCCTCGTGATTTATTTCCTCACCGAGCACTGGCCGGCCGGTGAGCGCGGAACCTCGGCGTTCCGAAGGATCGGCTTCGACTTCGCCCGGCCCGGCAAGGACCTCCTGCAGGGTCTCGGACTCGCCGCGCTCATCGGCATTCCGTCCCTGGGTCTCTACGCCGCCGGCCGGGCCCTGGGGATCACGACGGCGATCATCCCCAGTGCCCTGGACGCGTACTGGTGGACCGTGCCAGTGCTGGTCCTGTCCGCGATCCGGCACGCGGTGGTCGAGGAAGTGATTGTGGTGGCGTACCTGCTGGACCGGCTCGGGAAACTGGGCTGGAGCGTGCCAGCGGCCATCGCCGCCAGCGCCCTGCTCCGCGGCAGCTATCACCTGTACCAGGGGTTCGGGCCGTTCATCGGCAACGCGGTGATGGGCGTCGTCTTCGCGCTGGTCTACACGCGGACCAAACGGGTGATGCCGCTGGTGATCGCCCACGCCATCCTGGACACTGTGGCGTTCGTGGGGTTCAGCCTGTTCGGCAAGGCCGTGGGCCTGGGCTGAGTTGCTTTTACGAGCAGCCCTTAAATGATCTCGGCCGCCGTCTCCTAGGTGACATCGTTGGCACCTAAGAGATGGCGGCCGAAGCGTGGGGCAGGTGGAGCGTTAGATCGTGACCGCTCCGGAGGCGGTCTCGAAGGTGACAGAGAGGATGCCGGGAGTCCCGTGCGGCGCGATCCAGTTCACGGCGACGTCTTCCAGCGGCTTTTCAACCGGTTCGCCCAGCCACTCCGTGACACGTGCGGCCGAACCGGCAATGGTCAGTGCGGACATCTTGACATCGCTCGCGTAGGCGTTCGACGGGTGCAACTCCGGGTCGCCCTCCCACTTGAGCATGTACGGCACCTGGGGGTCGGCAATGAGCCCCAGGATGCCGATCTGCTTCCAGACCAGTTCGCGGCCGTCGGGAAACTTCCGGTTGCCGTTGACGGCGGCGCGGCCGAGCCGCTCCTCGAACGGGGCCAGGTCGTCAACCTCGACGCACCAGCCCATCCAGCCGCCGCCGGCCTCGGAGCGTGCCCGGACGGCCTGGCCGAACGGGGCCTTGTCGGAGGCCGGGTGGTTCAGGACCTCCACGACTTCCAGGTACTTGTGTCCCGCGAGCGGGATAATCATGTTGCGTGTCCCGAAACGGGGGTGCACTCCACCCTTCACGGCTTCAACGCCGAGGGCAGACGCAATACGTTCAGTGGTGGCTGCCAAGCCATCGTGTTCACAGGCGTAAGAGACGTGATCCATGCGCATGCCATCATCTTGGCACTTTGTGATGGACCTCTCAGCTTAGGCTCCCCTAACCGTCATGGGACGTCCTGGGGCGCGGAACGCGGCGCCCCCGATGCTCCGTCACGGCGGCCGTCTTCATCTTCGTCACAAAGCTATCCATGGCTCCGCCGCCATTCCTACACTGAAGCCAGGTCATGAGTGCCAGCGCACAGCCCCGGCTTGCTGGCCGGCAACCCTCGTATCGCGGTGGGGTGCCCCGGGTGAAGACCTGGCCGTCCGGCGCCCGCCGGAGGGCAAGCGCGGCGCCTGTTCCGGTTCGGGCCGAAAGCCCCGGCCGGTGCTGTGCCCAGTGACTCGAGGAGCACCAATGTCCAACGCCTGGTCCTTTGAAACCCGCCAGATCCACGCCGGCCAGGAGCCGGACAGCGCCACCGGCGCGCGTTCCCTGCCCATCTACCAGACGACGTCGTTCGTGTTCCCCAGCGCCGAAAGCGCCGCGAACCGCTTCGCGCTCGCCGAGCTCGCGCCCATCTACACCCGGATCGGCAACCCAACCCAGGACGCCGTCGAACAGCGCGTCGCCAGCCTGGAAGGCGGCCTCGCGGCGCTGCTGCTCAGCTCCGGCCAGGCCGCCGAGACGTTCGCCATCCTCAATATCGCCGAGGCCGGGGACCATGTGGTGGCCAGCCCCAGCCTCTATGGCGGAACCTACAACCTGCTCGCGCACACGCTGAAGAAGTTCGGCATCTCCGTGACCTTCGTGGCGGACCCGGATAACCTGGACCAGTGGCGGGACGCCGTCCAGCCCAACACCAAGCTGTTCTTCGGCGAAGTGGTCTCCAACCCCCGCCAGGACGTCCTGGACATCGAGGGCGTCTCCCGCGTGGCGCACGAGGCCGGCGTCCCGCTGGTGGTCGACAACACGCTCTCCACCCCCTACCTGATCCGGCCGATCGAGTGGGGCGCGGACATCGTGGTCCATTCCGCCACCAAGTACCTCGGCGGGCACGGCGCC
This sequence comes from Arthrobacter sp. P1_D12, assembly GCF_056406175.1. NCBI lineage: Bacteria > Bacillati > Actinomycetota > Actinomycetes > Micrococcales > Micrococcaceae > Arthrobacter > Arthrobacter sp. P1_D12. Next base: position 87,665 of record NZ_JBFUAR010000003.1, on the reverse strand, counting down.
GCAATCGCCGGCGTGATCGTGGACTCCGGCAACTTCGACTTCGGGAAGGACCCGGAGCGGTTCCCCGGCTTCAACACCCCGGACCCCACCTACAACGGCCTGGTCTACGCCCGCGACCTCGGAGCCGACGGCGCGCTGGGCGCGAACCTCTCCTACATCCTCAAGGCCCGGGTCCAGCTCCTGCGCGACCTCGGCTCCGCGGTGTCCCCGTTCAACGCCTTCCTCATCGCCCAGGGCATCGAAACGCTGAGCCTGCGCGTCGAGCGCCACGTGGCCAACGCCACGAAGGTGGCGCAATGGCTGGAGGGGCGGGACGACGTCGAATCGGTCGCCTACGCCGGGCTGCCGTCCAGCCCCTGGTACGAGCGCGGCCGCAAGTACGGGCCCAAGGGGACCGGCGCCGTCGTGGCGTTCAACATCGCCGGGGGAGCGGAGGCCGGCAAGCGGTTCGTCGATGCCCTCGAACTGCACTCCCACGTCGCGAACATCGGCGATGTCCGGTCGCTGGTGATCCATCCGGCGTCGACCACCCACAGCCAGCTCTCGCCTGAACAGCAGGTGATCGCCGGGGTGAATCCCGGGCTGGTGCGGCTTTCGGTGGGACTGGAGCACATTGACGACATCTTGGCGGACCTCGACGCCGGATTCCGCGCGGCCAAGTCCGCCTAGGCCGAAGCCCACGCGGAATTTCCCCACCTTTGCGGGCATGACGCCGGGAATCGCCGGCACTTCGGCGCGACCCGCCGGTCACGGCTGTCAAAGGTGGGGAAACTGCGGTGCTGACGGGCCCGGCTGTCACATGGAAGTCATAATCTTCGTGATTTCCGCACCCTGTTTCGTAGACTCGTACCAGGTCATGAGTGCCAGCGACAGCCCCGGCTTGCTGGCCGGCAACCCTCCTTTTGCGGCGGGGTGCCCCGGGTGAAGACCTGGCCTGCCGGTCAGCTGACGGCGGGCAAGCGCGAAGATAGGTCCTCACATGACGATTGCCGTCACCCGCACGGGTGTTCCCGAAACCAAACCATCCCGGACCCCTGACGGGACTGTCCAGTTCGTCAGGATCGGTGATCTGCAGCTCGAATCCGGGACTCCGTTGCCGGATGTGGTGCTCGCCTACGAGACGTGGGGGACCCTGAACGCGGATGCCTCCAACGCCGTGCTCATTGAACACGCCCTGACCGGCGACACGCACGTGACCCGCGGCGAGAGCGGGGAGCCCGGCTGGTGGGAACAGCTCGCCGGACCCGGGGCTCCCGTGGACACGGACAAGTATTTCGTCGTTTCGATCAACATCCTGGGCGGCTGCTACGGATCCACCGGGCCTTCCACCCCGGCCCCGGACGGGCGCCCCTGGGGATCGCGGTTCCCGCTGGTCACCCTGCGGGACACCGCCGCTGCCGAGGCGCGGCTGGCCGATGCCCTGGGCATCGGCAGCTGGTACGCGGTGCTGGGCGGCTCGCTCGGCGGCGCGCGGGCCCTTGAATGGGCCGTCACGTTTCCCGGCCGGGTCCGGCGCTGCGCCGTGATTTCCGTCGGCGCCAGCAGCACCGCCGAACAGATTGCCTTCGCGCAGGCACAGACGCTGGCCATCCGCCAGGACCCCCACTTCAGGGGCGGGGACTACTACGGCGGCCCGGAACCCGAGGCGGGGCTCGCCCTCGCCCGCCGCATCGCGCACATTACCTACCGCTCAGCGGCCGAACTGGACGGCCGGTTTGGCCGCAACGCCCAGGAGTCCGAGACGCCCCTGGAGGCCGGATCGCTGGCCGGACGCGGGCGCTATCAGGTGGAAAGCTACCTGGACCACCAGGGCAGCAAACTGGCCCGGCGTTTCGACGCGAACAGCTACATCGCGATCACCGAAGCCCTCATGAGCCACGATGTGTGCCGGGGGCGCGGAGGTCTCGGGGAGGCACTGGCCCCGGCCACCGCGGAGTTCCTGGTGGCGGCCGTGGACTCGGACCGCCTGTATTTCCCGGCCCAGTCCCGTCAACTGGCAGAGGCCCTGCCGGGCGGCCCGGAACTGCACATCATTCAAGCGCCGATCGGCCACGACGGCTTCCTGACCGAAATCGGCCAGCTCAGCGGGCAGCTCCGGGAGACCTTCTTCAGCCACTAGGCCGGCCCGCTTGTGCATTTTTGCAGATGCGCTCTGCACTAATGGCCGTTGAGGCTCAGGGCCGGAGCGTCCATACTCATGGGGAATGACGCCCTGTGCCCTAGATCACAAGCGTCCTCAGTCCAATGGTCCACAGGGTGTCGATGGAGACGCCGAAGGAGTCACGATGAGTACGGAAAACGCCGCAAGGCGCGCTGAAGAAACCGACGTCAAAACGTCCGGCCTGAAGAAGGTGGTGGCGGCCTCCATGGCCGGCACCGTGGTTGAGTGGTACGAGTTTTTCCTCTACGCCTCCGCCGCCACCCTTGTATTCGGCAAGCTGTTTTTCCCGAACACCGGTTCGGAACTGGACGGCATCCTCGCCGCTTTCCTCACCTACGCGGTCGGCTTCATTGCCCGCCCGATCGGCGGCATCGTCTTCGGCCACTTCGGCGACAAGTTCGGCCGCAAGCAGTTGCTCCAGCTGAGCATCATCCTTGTCGGCGTTGCCACCTTCGCCATGGGCTGCCTGCCCACCTTCGCGCAGATCGGCTACTGGGCCCCGGCCCTGCTGGTCTTCCTGCGCTTCGCCCAGGGCTTCGCCGTTGGCGGTGAATGGGGCGGCGCAGTCCTTCTCGTCGCCGAACACAGCCCGAGCAAGTCCCGCGGTTTCTGGGCAAGCTGGCCGCAGTCGGCGGTTCCGATGGGCAACCTCCTGGCCACAGCTGTCCTGTTCACCCTCTCCGCCACGTTGTCCTCCGCCGACTTCCTCAGCTGGGGCTGGCGCGTAGCCTTCTGGCTCTCCGCCGTGATCGTGCTGGTCGGCTACTACATCCGCACCAAAGTCCAGGACGCCCCCATCTTCCTGGAGGCCCGCAAGGAGGTCGAGGCCGGCCACAAGGGCTACGGCGTGGCCGAGGTCTTCCGCCGCTACCCGCGAGGCGTCTTCACCGCCATGGGTCTGCGATTCGCCGAGAACATCCTCTACTACCTTGTGGTCACCTTCTCGATCACTTACCTGAAGGTCATCGTCCAGACGGACACCTCGCGGATCCTGCTGCTGCTGCTTGTGGCGCACATCGTCCACTTCGCCGTGATCCCGATGGTCGGCAGGCTCTCGGACAACGTCGGCCGCAAGCCGGTCTACATGGCCGGCGCCATTCTTGGCGGAACGTGGGGATTCTTCGCGTTCCCGATGATGGACACCAAGAACGACCTCGTCATCCTCGCTGCGATCACCATCGGCCTGCTGTTCCACTCCCTGATGTACGCCGGCCAGCCGGCGCTCATGGCCGAAATGTTCCCGACCCGGATGCGCTACTCCGGCGTCTCGCTGGGCTACCAGGTCACCTCGATTGTGGCCGGTTCGCTGGCTCCGATCATCGCCGTCGCGCTCCTGGGCCAGTACAAGTCCTCGGTCCCGGTCGCCATCTACCTCCTCGGCGCCTGTGTGGTCACCTTGGTTGCGGTGTTCTTCCTGAAGGAAACCCGCGGCATCTCGCTCCGCGACGTCGACGCCGCCGACGCCCAGGGCACCGCTGACCTCCTCGCCGCCAGCAAGAAGTAACAACGAATTAGCACGGCAACAGCCCGGGTCCCGCACTGCGGGGCCCGGGCTGTTGCCGGTTGGAAGCAGGATCGGCCCCGCAGGCTGGCTCGGCCCGCCAGGACCGCTCAGCCTGCCAGGACCGCCTGGCGGTCGGCAATCTCGGTCCGGATCGCCTCCAGCACGGCACGGACCGGGGCCGAACGCAGCGCCTCGGGCCGGGCCACAGCCCAGATGGGCAGCTGGCGCTGGAAGTCGTCCGGCAGCACTGGCAGGAATTCCGGCCGGCCCGCCACGAGGAAATTGGGGAGCAGGCCTATCCCGGCGCCCCGCCGGACGGCCTCCAGCTGGGCGAAGACGCTTGTGGCCTGGAAGCTGGACCGCGGCACCGGCAGTTGCGTTGAACGGTGGCCCAGCTCCGCGACCTGGAGCGCCGATTCCACGTAGGAGACAAAGCCGTGCTGCCGGACGTCGTCGAGCGTTGCCGGAAGCCCGTGCTCCTGCGCATAGCCGGGACTGGCGTACAGCCTGAGGAAATAGTTGCTCAGGAAGATCGCGCGGGCGGTGGTGGTGTCCATGTTGCCCACCACCACTTCCAGGTCCACGCCGGAGCGGTTTTGGCTCACCTTGCGGGTGGCGCTGAGCAGTTCGACGTTGAGCAGCGGATTCGCCCGCTGCAGCCGGACGAGGGCCGGGGCCAGGAATTCGGCGCCGAAGCCGTCCGGGGTGCTGATCCGGACCAGGCCGGAGACCACGTCGCCGGAGCGGGCAATGCTGCTGGAGAGGGCACCGAGAGTGCCCTCGATGGCTTCCGCCGCCGCGACCGCCTGGCTGCCGAGTTCGGTCAGCTCCCAGCCGTGCGGGCTGCGTTCGAGCGTCCGGCCGCCGAGCTGTTTGTCGAGAGCCAGGACGCGGCGGGAAATGGTGGTGTGGGTCGTGCCGAGCGTCTCGGCCACGGCGTTGAACCGGCCCAGGCGTGCCACGGTCAGCAGGATCAGCAGGTCGTCGGGGCTCGGAAGCCGGCGCAAGTCCACTCTTGTCCCCTTTGCAGCGAGTGTGGCGGAGTCAGGGCCATCATTGTGTATCTGTGCATCTGTGCACATGGCATCTGTGATTTTTTACCTTGATTGCACTCTAACAGGGTGTGATGGTGGACACCGGGGCGCCGGAGTTTCGGCTTTCACGCCGGAGCGCGTCGATGCGCCCGGCAGCACATCAAGCAAAGGAGCTTAAGCCATGGCAGTCATCGCCTGGATCGGACTTGGAAACATGGGCGGATCCATGTCCGTCAACCTCTCGAACGCCGGACACGAAGTCCGTGGCTTCGACCTCAACAGCGCAGCCGTTGCCGTCGCCGAGGCCGGGGGAGTCAAGGCCGCCGGCAGCATCGCCGAGGCCGTCGCCGGCGCCGACGTCGTCTTCACCATGCTCCCCAAAGGTGAGCACGCCCGCGCCGTGTACCTCGGCCAGGACGGCGTCCTTGCCCACGCGGACACCCGGACCCTCCTGGTGGATTCCTCCACCATTGACATCGCCTCCGCGCAGGCCCTGCACGACGCCGCCGCTGCCGCCGGCTTCCGCTTCGTTGACGCACCCGTCTCCGGCGGCATGAGCGGCGCGAAGGCCGCCACGCTGACGTTCATGATCGGCGGCGAGGCCGGCGCCGTCGCCGACGCCACCGAATACATCCGCCCCATGGCCGCGAACATCATCCCCACCGGCGGCGCCACTACCGGCCAGGCCGCGAAGATCTGCAACAACCTCATGCTCTTCATCAACCTCGCCTCCACCGCCGAGGGCGCGGTCCTGGCCGATCGGCTCGGCCTGGACAAGCAGGTTTTCTGGGACATCGCGTCGGTCTCCTCCGGCGACAGCTGGGCGCTGCGCACGTGGTACCCCGTGGCCGGCGTCGTGCCGACCGCCGCGTCCAACAACGACTTCGCTCCGACATTCACCACCGAACTGGCCAACAAGGACATCGGCCTGGCCATCAGCGCCGCGCGGGACACCGGCACCCCGCTGGAACTCGGCGAGCACGTCCAGCAGCTCTTCCAGCGGCTCATCGACTCCGGCCAGTCCGGCCAGGACTGCTCGATGATCGTCAAGCTCGTCGACGGCACCCTCGAGTCCGCCAACTAGCCCTTAACGGCCCTGCCCCTCACGGCCCTGCCCTTCACGAAAGAGACCCACCCATGGAACGCATCCCGCACTTCATCAACGGCGCCCTGATTGCCGACGCCGAGCGCTTCGGCCCCGTGTTCAACCCGGCCACCGGCGAGCAGGAGAAAGAGGTCGCCCTGGCCTCCGCCGCCCGCGTCGAGGAGGCCATCGAGGCCGCCCGCGCCGCCCTGCCCGGCTGGCGCGCCACGAGCCTGGCCAGGCGCACAGCCATCTTTTTCAAGGTCCGTGAACTGCTCATGCAGCGCCGGCCCGAACTCGCGGCCCTGCTCACCAGCGAGCACGGCAAGGTCCTCTCGGACGCGGAAGGTGAAATCACCCGCGGCCTGGAGAACATCGAATTCGCCACCGGGCTCTCCCACATGCTCAAAGGCGAACGCTCGGAGCAGGTCTCCGGCGGCGTCGATGTCCACTCGGTCCGCCAGCCGGTCGGCGTCGTCGCCTGCATCACGCCATTCAACTTCCCCGCCATGGTGCCGCTGTGGATGATCGGCAGCGCCCTGGCCTGCGGAAACACCGTGCTGCTCAAGCCGAGCGAGAAGGACCCGTCCTCCGCCATCTTCATCGCCCAGGTCTTCGCTGAGGCCGGGCTGCCGGCAGGGGTGCTCAACGTGGTCCACGGGGACAAGGAAGCCGTGGATGTCCTGCTGGAACACCCGACGGTCAAGGCCATCAGCTTTGTCGGCTCGACGCCGATCGCGCAGTCCATCTACAAGCGCGCCGCTGATCACGGCAAGCGCGTCCAGGCCCTGGGCGGCGCGAAGAACCACATGGTGGTCCTGCCGGACGCGGACCTCAACATGGCCGCGGACGCCGCCGTCTCGGCCGCCTACGGCTCCGCCGGGGAGCGCTGCATGGCAGTCAGCGTCCTCGTCGCGGTCGGCAGCATCGCCGACGACCTCGTGGAGGCGATCACCACCCGCATGGCAGCCCTCACGATCGGGCCGGGCACGGACCCGGCCTCCCAGATGGGTCCGCTCATCACGGCCGAGCACCGCGACAAAGTGGCCTCCTACGTTGCCGGAGCGGCCAACGAGGGCGCCACCGTGGTGGTGGACGGCCGCGAACACGAATTCGACTCCAACGGCTTCTTCATCGGCGTCAGCCTGATCGACCACGTCAAGCCCGGAATGAAGGTCTACGACGACGAGATCTTCGGGCCCGTCCTCTCCGTGGTCCGCGTCGAGACCTACGCCGACGCCGTGAAGCTGGTCAACGACAACGAGTTCGGCAACGGCGTGGCCATCTTCACCCGCGACGGCGGCGCCGCCCGCCAGTTCGAGTTCGACGTCGAGGCCGGCATGGTGGGCGTCAACGTGCCCATCCCGGTGCCGGTGGGCACCTTCTCCTTCGGCGGCTGGAAGAATTCGCTGTTCGGCGACACCCACATGTACGGCCCGGAAAGCATCCGCTTCTACACCCGCGGCAAGGTGGTCACCACCCGCTGGCCGGACCCGGCCACCTCGGTGATCGACCTCGGCTTCCCCCAGGTCGACTGACGCTTCTGCCCGTAAAAGCGACGCGGGGTCACCTATCCGGCACTGGATTATGGGCCGCAAGTGACCCCTCGTTGCTTTCGGGGTCCGGGATTAGAGTAAGCACGCAGGGACAGCCAGGATCCGGGAGGCACCATGACCACGCTCGTCAACCGTCCCAACACGGCATTGCTCGTCGTCGATATGCAGGTCGGTGTGGTCGCGGAGGCCTACCGCCGCGACGACGTCGTCGCGACAATCGCCGCGCTCGTGGACAAGGCCCGCGACGCCGGGGTGGACGTCGTCTGGGTGCAGCACAGCGGTGAGGAACTCCCGCGCGGCAGCGACGGCTGGCAGTACGTGCCGGAGCTCGCGCGCCGCAGTTCGGAGCCGCTCGTGGCCAAGGAGTACAGCGACGCCTTCGAGGCCACCGACCTGGAATCCGTGCTGGCCGGGCGCGGCATCGGGCGCTTCTTCCTGGCCGGTGCGCAGACCGACGAGTGCATCCGCTCGACCCTGCACGGCGCGATCACCCGCGGCTACGACGTCACGCTGGTCGCCGACGCCCACACCACCGAGGACCTGACCGAGTACGGCGCCCCGCCGCCGGCTCTGGTGGTCGCGCACACCAATCTGTACTGGCAGTACCACAAGGCGCCGGGGCGGACGGCGGGAACGGTCAACGCGGCCGACGTCGTGTTCGCCGGCCCGGCAGGGTCCTAGCCCTTCATGATTTCCGCGCGCTGGGCCATGTAGTCCTCCATGGACAGCTTGCCGTCGGTGTACTGCTGGTCGAGCTCGGCCAGCTTGCGGGCCCGGTAGCCCTGCCCGGCCGACGGCGGCGGCGGAGACTGCGGCGCCTGCGCCTGTCCCGCGCCCGGCGCCGGGGGAGTTTGCGATGCCTGCGGCCGCTGCGGTTGCGGCGGGTTGTTCAGGTACTCGGGGCTGTCCTCGTACGGGACGGGGGACTGGTAGCCGACCGGGTTCGGGTACTGCTGGCCGGGGTACGGCTGGTTCGGGAACGGCTGGTCCGGAAACCGGGGACGGGGGTTCTGCGCGTTCGGGTACTCCGCGCTGGGGTATTGCGGGTTGGGATACGGCTCGTTGGCCGGACCCGACTGCTTCGGGGCGCCCAGCTGGCCAAAGCCGCCGAAGTAGTCCTGCTGGGTGTAGCCATCACGCGGGTGGTTGCCCTGGCCGGGGTTGTTCTGGCTGCCCGGGAACCGGCCGAACTGTCCCGGCGTGCCCTGGTTCCGGCCGCGGGCAGACCTGCGGTAGAGGCGCATCGCCACGGGAACCAGGAAGGACAACACGATGATCCAGAAGAACATACTGCTCACGGTACTGGGCCTTTCAGCTGCTGGGCCTTCTCATCTGCGGGCTCATCTGTAGGGCCGGAGAAGTGTTCCTCCAGCTTATGCCCCGCAGGCTCAGGCCCGAAGCCTCAGGACCGCACCGCGTCCTCGGCGCCGGGCGGGCCTTCGCCGGAACCAAGCGGAACGCCGGGACCGAACACCGGTCCGGCCAGCGGCCGCTTGGCCGTCATGCCGTCGCCGGAGGAGCGGTGCCGCAGCCGGCGGACCACCCAGGGGACGAAGTACTCCCTGGCCCACACCAGGTCCCCGCTGCGCGCCTCGCGCCAACTGCGCTGTGGCAGCGGTTTGGGGGAGAGGGGCTGGAGCGTGTGCTCGACGTTCAGCGAGTCCAGCACCATGGCCGCGATGGTGTGGTGGCCCAGCGGTGAGAAATGCAGCCGGTCGACATTCCACATCTGCGGGTCATTGAGCTGGCGCAGCGACCACATGTCCGCGATCACGGCGTCGTGGCGCGCGGCGATCGTGCGCAGGTTCTCGTTGTAAATGGCCACCTTGCTGCGGATCCGGCCCAGCACCGTGGAGCCGGTATCCGGGCCGTTGAACAGGACAACGGTGGCGCCGCCCAGGCTCAGGATCTGCACCACGGAATCCAGCTTTTCGGCCAGCACGTCCGGATCGCCGCCCGGGCGGATGAGGTCATTTCCGCCCGCGGAGAGCGTGATGAGGTCCGGTTTGAGGGACAGGCAGTGAGCCATTTGCTGGTCCACGATCTGCTGCAGGAGCCGGCCGCGGACGGCCAGGTTCGCGTAGGCGAAGTCGTTGTGCCCACGGCTGAGTTCCTCGGCCACGCGGTCCGCCCAGCCCCGATGGCCGCCCGGACTGGCCGGTTCCGGATCGCCGATGCCCTCCGTGAATGAGTCGCCCATCGCCACATAGCGGGTCCACGGGTGGGTGACGGTGTCAACGGTGGTCTCGGCTGGGGTGTCCGGTGAATTTTCCATGGGATAGGTATTGCTCACCCCCTTATCCTGCACTGTTCCCGTTTAGCTGCGCCACCGTATTAGCTGCGCCCCCGTAATTTGTTACCGCCGGGTAACTGTAAGAATAGTTCCATGACTCACGCTGACGCCTTCCCCGCCCCTGTCGTCCAATGGTCCCAGCCGGAGCAGGAACGGGCCGGCAAGCCGCTTCTTGTCCTGTTGCACGGCTACGGCGCCAACGAACAGGATCTGCTCAGCCTCGCCGGGATGCTGCCGCAGGAATTTGCGGTGGCCTCGTTGCGCGCCCCGATCGCCATGGGGCCGGGCTTCACCTGGTTCCCGCTGACAGGGTCCATTGACTACTCGCTCGACGCCGTCAAGGTCGCCGCAGGCTACGTTCAGGACTGGCTCGACGGCGTCAAAGCCAACCACCCGTCGGTGACGCTGTTGGGGTTCTCGATGGGCATGGCGATGGCCACCACGTTGCTGCGGCAGCGGCCGGCGGACTTTGCCGCCGTCGTCGGGCTGTCAGGTTTTGTCGTCGACGCCGGCGATGACCCCAGCTTCCGCGACGGCGAACTGGACGGCACTGTGCCGCTGTTCTGGGGGCGGGACCAGCAGGACCCCGTGATCACCGAGGACAAGATCGACTACACCGTCGGCTGGGTGCGCAAGCACGTGAAGCTCACCAAGGTCCTCTACACGGGCATGTGGCACGGCATCAACCAGCAGGAGATCGGCCACGTCTCGGAGTTCCTCACGCACGTGGTGCTCAACGCCAAGAAGTAGGCGCGCCGGGGAAGTGTGCGCCGGGAAGCGGCGCCGGGCGGGCGGCTAGGCGGCCGGGGGCGCGCTGATCCGCACGGTCCGGCCGTTCACGGTGACGGTGTCGCCGTCGTGCAGCTGGCGGCCGCGGCGCTCGTCGATTTCGCCGTTGACCTTCACCAGCCCGTTCTTGATCAGTTCCGCGGCCTCCACGCCGTCCTCGACCAGATTCGCAAGCTTCAGCAGCTGGCCCAGCCGGATCATGCTGTCGCGGATAGTGATGTCTTCGAATTCCGGATTGCTCATACAAGCAATAATGCCTGACCTAAGGTGGCACCTATGACCCATCACCGCCGTCTTCCGCTGATCGTCGGCCTGCCCATGGCCGTCGCGACGGGACTGTTCATCCCGATCCAGGGCCGGATCAACGGCGCCCTCGGGGTGGCGCTGGAGGACGGAATCGGTGCCGCCGTCGTCAGCTTCAGCACCGGACTGCTGGTCATGACGGTCATTTCCCTGGCCTTGCCCCGGGGCCGGGCAGGGCTGGCGCGGATCCTGCCCGCCGTGCGCGAACGGCAGTTTCCGCCGTACTACGTCCTGGCCGGCTGCATCGGCGCCCTCTTCGTCTTCGCCCAGTCCTTCACCGTGGGACTGCTCGGCGTCGCCCTCTTCACGGTGGCCGCCGTGACGGGACAGACCCTCAGCGGCCTGCTGGTGGACCGGATGGGGATCGGACCGGCGGGGAAGAGGCCCATTACCGGCATCCGGGTGCTCGGCAGTGTGCTCACCGTCGCCGCCGTCGCCTGGGCGGTGTCGCCCAGATTCAGCGCCGGGGAATCCGGGCTGCAGTTGCTGGTTCCCGTGATGCTTCCGCTCCTGGCCGGGTTCCTGATGAGTTTCCAGCAGGCCATGAACGGCACAGCCACCGTGCACTACGGCACCCCCATCGCCGCGACACTCGTGAACTTCATCGCCGGAGCGGTCCTGCTGTGGGTGGCGTGGCTGATTAAACTCGCCGTGGCCGGGGCCGGCAACCCCCTCCCGGCGCAGTGGTGGTACTACCTTGGCGGCCCGCTCGGCTGCATCTTCATCGGCATCGGCGCCCTCCTGGTCCGCAGCCTGGGCGTGCTGGTCACCGGCCTCGGGATGATCGCCGGCCAGCTGCTGGGGTCCCTCGGACTGGACCTCATATTGCCGGTGCCCGGAACGGTGATCGCCCTCCCCACGGTCCTCGGCACCATCCTGACGCTCGGCGCCATCGTCCTGGCCACCCTGCCCTGGCCCAAGGGCGCGCTGAAGCGGTAGCGGGCCGGTAGGCTTGGAGTTTGCATCGCACTGTTCGTATTGCATTGTTCCTATTGCATTGTTCGTATCGCTTTGTTCGTATCGTCCCGGCCGGCAACCAGCCGGCGTCCCGGGGCCAACACCACGGACCGCACCCAGCGGCCCTGTAGAAAATTGGAGTTCCCATGGCAGCAAAATCCGTCCTCGACCAGATCATTTCCCTCGCCAAGCGCCGGGGATTCGTTTTCCAGGCCGGTGAAATCTATGGTGGCTCCCGTTCTGCCTGGGACTACGGCCCGCTCGGCGCCGAGCTCAAGGAAAACATCAAGCGCCAGTGGTGGCAGTCCGTGGTCCGCGGCCGCGACGACGTCGTAGGCCTGGATTCCTCCGTTATCCTGCCCCGTCAGGTGTGGGAGGCCTCCGGCCACGTCGATGTGTTCTCCGACCCGCTGGTGGAGTGCCTGTCCTGCCACAAGCGCTACCGCGCGGACCACCTCGAGGAAGAGTACGAGGAGAAGAAGGGCCGTCCCGCCGAGAACGGCCTCAAGGACATCGCCTGCGCCAACTGCGGCACCCGCGGCCAGTGGACCGAACCCCATGAATTCTCCGGGCTGCTCAAGACCTACCTTGGCCCCGTCGCCAGCGAAGAAGGCCTGCACTACCTGCGGCCCGAAACGGCCCAGGGCATCTTCGTGAACTTTTCCAACGTCCTGACCACCTCGCGGAAGAAGCCGCCCTTCGGCATCGGCCAGATCGGCAAGTCCTTCCGCAACGAGATCACGCCCGGCAACTTCATCTTCCGCACCCGCGAGTTCGAGCAGATGGAGATGGAATTCTTCGTCGAGCCCGGCACCGACGAGCAGTGGCACGAGTACTGGATGAAGGAACGCATGTCCTGGTACACGGGCCTGGGCATCCGCGAAGAGAACCTGCGCTTCTTCGAGCACCCGCTGGACAAGCTCAGCCACTACTCCAAGGGCACCACGGACATCGAATACCGTTTCGGATTCCAGGGCTCGGAGTGGGGCGAGCTCGAGGGCATCGCCAACCGCACCGACTTTGACCTTTCCACCCACGCCAAGGCCTCCGGCGCGGACCTGAGCTACTTCAACCAGGCCACCAACGAACGCTACACCCCGTATGTGATCGAGCCCGCGGCCGGCCTGACCCGTTCGTTCATGGCCTTCATGATCGATGCCTACACCGAGGACGAGGCCCCCAACGCCAAGGGCGGGGTGGACATCCGCACCGTGCTCAAGCTCGATCCGCGCCTGGCGCCGGTGAAGGCGGCCGTGCTGCCGCTGAGCCGCAACGAGGACCTGTCCCCGAAGGCCAAGGACCTCGCAGCGCAGCTGCGCAAAAGCTGGAACATCGAGTTCGACGACGCCGGCGCCATCGGCCGCCGCTACCGCCGCCAGGACGAGATCGGCACCCCGTTCTGCATCACCGTGGACTTCGACACGCTCGAGGACCAGGCCGTCACCATCCGCGAACGCGACACCATGAGCCAGGAACGCGTCTCCCTGGACAAGGTGGAGGGTTACCTGGCCGCACGGCTGATCGGCGCCTGATCATGGCGATCGCATACCGGGAATGGCGGGAAGGCGACGACCTCGCGCTGCTGGAAATCTGGGGCGGCCCTGAGACCGTCCAGGCCGGACAGTTCCGCGGGACGCTGTCGCCCTCGGGCAATTCCCCGTGGCGCCGCTGCATCGTGGCCGAGGACGTTGTGGACGGTGTCGCCATTCCGGTGGCGGCCGCCGTGGTCCACGAGGCCTCGCTGCACCCCGAACGGCTCTGGGCGTATGTCGAGGTCGCCCGGGACCACCGCCGCGCCGGCCTGGGGTCCACGCTGCTGACCATGCTGCGGCACGAGGCCGCCCAGGCGCCGTCGGGCGTGTCCAGACTGCGCTGCAAAGTGGAGCCGGGCACCCCCGGTGCGGCGTTTGCCGAGGCCGCGGGCCTGGCCCCGATCCAGCGTTCCCGCCTCGTCGTCGTTGACCCGGCTCCGCTCAAGCTGCCGGTGTTCGGCGACGGTTCGGAGTCCGCGGCCACCGACCAGGTCGAGGACCTGGCCACGGGTTCGGTGGAGCTCAGCGACGTCGTGGGACGCTACTACACGGCCGTGCACGGCTGGGACAGCCCGGGGGAGCTGAGCGTCGCCGCGGTGCAGCGCCTGTTCCTCGATGACCTCAGCGGCGCCCACGGAGCGATCGTGCTGCGGGCGCCCAAGGCCAGCGCCTTCGGGCACGGCATCGCGGCCAGCCGCAAGGGCCGGCTGGAGGGGTTCGCCATCAGCTACGCCCAGGGAATTCCGGGGGCCGACGGCGGCGCCGATGCCGGTGCGGCCTCGACCACTGAGCCTACTGAGGTGTTCCTCGGGCACGAGCCCAAGCTTGGCGCGGACGAGGCCAAGGCCGCCGTTCGGGACCTTTTGGCCCTGATCGCTTACCAGCACCCGGTGATGCTCGAACTGGACGACGCCATGACCGCCCTGCGCACCGTCGTCGAACCGCTGCTCGAGAGCGGCAAGGCCCATGTCCAGGGCTCGGAAACGCTCGTCGTCTCCGACCCGGCCTAGGTCTTAACCAGACTGACCCGCAGCTGTAGCCGTATGAAGCTTGATAACGGCCCCGGCTGCGGGTCAGTCTGCGTTAAACACAGTTATTGTGCGGCGCAGTTATTTGGGCATCACCGGCGGCACGAAGTCGAAGGTCATGCCCAGCAGCCAGACGAGCAGCAGGACCACCGGCAGGTGGAAGACGAACTGCAGGAAGGTGAAGCCCACCAGGTCCCGGGCGCGCAGCCTCAGCACCGCGAGCAGCGGCAGCATGAAGAACGGGTTGACCAGGTTCGGCAGCGCCTCGGCGATGTTGTAGATCTGCACGGTCCAGCCGAGGTTCATCTGCACGTCGGTGGCCGACTGCATCACGTAGGGCGCCTCTACCAGCCATTTTCCGCCCCCGGAGGGGACCAGGATGCCCAGTACAGCCGTGTATAGGGCAATGACGACGGCGAAGCCGCCGCCGCTGCCGATGTCCGAGAAGAACGCCGCGAGGTGCGTGGAGAGGCTCATGCCGCCGGTTCCCGTGGCCTTGGTCAGGATGGCCGCCATCGCCGCGTACAGCGGGAACTGCACGAGGATGCCCGCGGTGGCCGGGACGGCCTTCGTCACGGCCTGCAGGAAGTTCCGCGGCGTCCCGTGCAGGACCAGGCCCAGGATGAGGAACACGAGCAGGTAGCCGTTGAGGCTGCTGACCACGCTGAGGAACGGCTTGGTGAGGAACTGCGAGACGAGCCAGCCGAGCGTGAGGACGCCCGCCAGGATCGGCAGGACCCGGCTGTATTCGAGCCATTCGCCCGGCCGGGAACGCGGCGCGGACTCGGCCGGCTCGTCGTCCAGGTCCACGCCCAGGTCCTCTGCGGTGCGGATCGAGCCGCCCTGGGGCGCGGAGAAGTGCGCAATCACGGTGGTCAGGGCCATCAGGATGGCCAGCGTCAGCAGTGACTGCCAGGTAAAGATCGTGGTGCCGAAGTCCAGGATGCCCGTGATCTTCAGCAGCGCCGGCGGCAGCGACGCGGCCGTGGCCTGCACCTGCGCGGCAGAGGAGGACAGCCCCAGAGCCCAGACGGCGCCGAGGCCCATGAACGCCGCCGCACCCAGGGCACGGTAATCCACCGTCAGGTCCTTCCGGCGGGCAATCGCGCGGGCCAGCAGCCCGCCGAAGATCAGGCTGAGCCCCCAGTTGAGGAAGGACACGGACATGGCGAGCACGGCCACGAAGCTCACCGCGGTCCGCGCCGTTGACGGCACGAGCGCCAGCCTGTTGATCAGTCTCGCCACGGGCGGGGAGGTGGCCACGACGTAGCCGGTGAGGACCACCATGGCCATCTGCAGGGTAAAGGCCGTCAGGTCCCAGAAGCCGTTGCCGAACGAGTCGGCGATTGCCTGGGGCGTGGCGCCGATGGCGAATGCGGCCACCGCGATGATGACGACGCCGGCGAGGGCGAAGATGTAGGCGTCCGGGAACCACCGCTCCGTCCACGCCGCCATCCGTTGGGCTATCCGTGCGAGACCGCGTTCTTCGGTTCCGCTCTTGGTCACGACTGTGCTTGCCACAGGTGTCCCTCTCCATTGAGTGCTTTTTGTACCCCATGGAGTTTAGTCAAGACGATGGCGGAAGTAGGGCTTATCGGCGCTTGGCACCTGCGCGCCGGGGGCCGTCGGCCTCGTCGAGCCGGCGTCTTTCCTCCTCGGTCGGGGCGCCGCCGCCAAGACCGGCCGGCATCCACCAGGCCCCGGGGGCCGGTCGCAGGGGGAAATCGGCAATTCCGGCGTCGATCCCGTCCTGCAGGGTCTTGGCCAGGCGCGCCGTCGCGGCCCGGGCGTCGTCGGCCGGGTCCGGGAGCGAGCCCGGAAGGATCGGCTCGCCGACGTGGATGCGGACCGGGGCGCGCCMGGCGCSCCGCGGCGAGAAGGCATGGTGGCGGGTCATCAGCCGGTGGGCGCCCCAGATGGAGACCGGGATGATCGGCACGCCGGCCTCGGCGGCCATCCGCACCGCACCGGTCTTGCATTCGCGCACCGTGAAGCTGCGGCTCACGCCGGCCTCTGGCAGGACGGCGACGTATTCGCCCTCCCTCAGGCGGGCGACGGCGGCGTCGTAGGCGTGTGCTCCCGATCCGTACCCGACCACCACATGCCCGGCGGCGCTGACCGCGGGGCCGGCAAACCAGTGGTCGGCGGCGCCCTGCGTGATGAGGAAACGCAGCTGGGCCCGGTTGTGCCACCACAGCAGCATCTCGGCAAAGGCAAAGTCGAGGTAGCCGAAGTGCGTGATCGCGACCACGGCGCCCTGGCCGGGCACCACCGGGCGGGATGGGAGGCGGGTTGATGCGCCGCGGGTTGAGGCATTGGGAGGCCCGGGCTGGGGCAGGTGCTCCCGCCCCGTGACGAGGACGCGGATGCGGAAGAGCCAGCGCAGCGCCAGCCCGGTGCGGACAATGAATCGGTAGAACCGGTCGCTGGGCTCCGGCCGCCACTTCACGGGCCGCCAGCCCAGCCCGTGCCGGGCACCTGCCGGGCCGCGCACGTCAGTGTCCGCCCACCCGCCGCCGGGGCGGCCAGGGCAGGAAGCCGGAGGTGGAGTCGATGTATTCCTTGTACCCGGGACGCGCGGACATTGCCTTTTCCGTCAGCGGCTTCCCGGTCTTGCCGGCGAGCGTCCAGATCATCAGGGCGGGGGAGAGGACGGTCAGGACACCCGGCCAGGAATCGGCCGCCACCAGGAACAGCCCTGCCCAGACGGCGGCGTCGCCGAAATAGTTGGGGTGGCGGGTGTAGCGCCACAGTCCGGTGTTGAGGACGGTGCCGCGCCTGGCGGGATCGGCCTTGAACTGCGTCAGCTGCCAGTCGCCGACCGTCTCGAACACGAAGCCAAGGATCCAGAGCAGGACGCCGGCGAACGCCAGCCAGCCCAGGCTTCCCGTGGCGAACATGCCGACCTGGATGGTGAGCGAGACGAAGAACATCACCAGCCCCTGGGGCAAGTAGACCCGCCGCAGGGCATAGACATTGCGTGATCCGGGCGCTCCGGCGAGCATGTCCATGTAGCGCGGGTCCTCGTGGCCGCCGCGTGCGCGTGCCCCGATGTGGACGGCGAGGCGGATGCCCCACACCGCGACCAGGGCAAGCAGGAGCAGCCGCCTGCCGGCGTCGCCGTATCCGGCGGAAAGCACCCACGAGATGCCGGCCACCACCACGAAGCCCAGACCCCAGACGGTGTCGATGACGGAGTGCCGGTTCTGCCGCACGGCAACCGCGAAAGTCACTGCGAGCAGCACCACGAGTCCCGCGATGACCCAGGGCAGGCTGGCAAGGAAGGCATCGAGCGGGAACGGCGGCATCACAACACCACCGGCATACGCGTTCCGGCCGCCGGCGGGGCGCCGCCGAGGGCGCTGCGCAATGCATCCCTGGCGCCGGAAACATCGGCCCCCGTTGCCTCGCTGAAGGCGTCCAGGACGAAGCCGTTCGCCAGCACGTTCCACAGTGGCAGCCGGCGGATCATGAAATGGCCGGCCTCCTTGAGCGAGACGTAGTCAACGGACGCGGCGACGCCCTCGGCGCGCCGGGCATAGTCCAGTGAGTTCGCCGGGCTGGTCCAGCGGTCGTCGGTCCCGTGGACGATCAGGACGCGGCGGCCCGCGACAGGCTGGACCGAGGTCTTGTGGTTCAGCCACGGGGCGAGCGCGACGACGGCCTCGACCTGCGCGTCGTCGGCCACGCACAGCGCCGTGAGACCGCCCATGGAGTGGCCCAGCAGGTACACCGGCACGCCGGGATGTTCCTGGCTGATCCGGGCGAGCGCCCAGCGGGCATCGTGAACGGGGGACATGTCCTCCCCGTTCCAGCCGCGGTAGCGGTTGCGCAGGGTCCACACTGCCAGCCCGTGCGGGCCGCCCTGCCTGTGCAGCGCCCGGGCGAAGGGCACCATCCGGGCCGGACTCAGGTGCCGGCCGCGGACTGCGTCAAAACTGTCGGCCCGCCCGCCGTGCAGGATCAGCACGACTCCGCGGGCCTCCCCGGCGGCTTCGGCGATGGTCAGCACGGCTTTGGCGACGGGCCCGGAACGGCCCGCCTCCGGCTCGCGGTCGTCGAGTTTGCGCATTGCCACGTATGTGTCCTTCCGGTCCTTCGTCCGTCAATTACCAACCATAGGTTGCGGCCCCCTCCCGTCAAGGCCGGTGGTCCCTAGTGTGGATTCGGAGCCGGCGCCCCCGGTGATGGGTGCGGCCGGCACGCGTGCATTTGCTGGCGCCCTTGACGGGGAAATGCGGGAAGAGTAGGCATGAGCAGGTAAACCTCCGGACGCCACGCCGGCTGGGAGCGCAGAGAACCGTCCGGTCGAATCTCACGACGAAATCGACGGTATACATAATGAACGGAACACAGTTCGACAGCCTGCGCGGGCAAGTCCGCGGGCAGATCATCACGCCCGGCGACGCCGGCTACGACGCGGCACGGGCAGTCTTCAACGGCATGATCGATAAGAGGCCGGCAGCGGTGGCCCAGGTATCCCAGGTGGCCGATGTCATCTCCTGCGTCAACTTCGCCCGGGACAATTCCCTGGACCTGGCGGTCCGCGGTGGAGGACACAGTGCCCCGGGCTTTGGCACGTGGGATGACGCCCTGGTCATCGATTTCTCCAACATGACCGGCGTCCGGGTTAATCCGGCAGCCGCGACGGCGCGCGCGGAGCCGGGWGCGACGTGGGCCGACTTCAACCACGCGACCCATGCCTTCGGGCTGGCAACTCCCGGCGGCATTGTCGGCTCGACCGGCATCGCCGGGCTGACCCTCGGCGGCGGCATTGGATACCTGAGCCGCAAGTATGGACTCAGCTGCGACAACCTGCTCTCTGCCGACGTCGTCACGGCCGAGGGAAAATTCCTTACCGCCAGCGAAAGCGAGAACGAGGACCTGTTCTGGGCCTTGCGCGGCGGCGGCGGGAACTTCGGCGTCGTGACGTCGTTCGAGTACCGGATGCACCCCGTGGACATGGTCCACGCCGGCATCATCATTTATCCCATCGAGCATGCCGAGACGGTGGCGAGGTTTTACCGGGACCACATGGCCACCGCCCCTGAAGAGTTTGGCGCGTTCCTGGGCTTCCACCAGGGTCCTCCTGTTCCGTTCCTGCCCGAGGAATGGCATGGCAAACCGGTGTGCGTCATCGTCGGCATGTGGACCGGTGATCCGGCGGAAGGTCCGGCACGCTGGCAGCCGTTCCTGGACGCCGCGCCGGCTGCGGGATCCATGGTGGGACCAATGCCGTACCCCGCCTTGAACTCGGCTTTCGACCCGCTGCAGCCCCCTGGCATGCAGGCCTACTGGAAAGCGGATTTTCTGGCGGAACTGAACGACGGTGCCATCGCGGCGCACATCGAACACGGCAGCAAGGTCCCCAGCGTGCAGACCGCGGTACACCTCTACCCCATCGATGGTGCGGTCCAGCGGGTGGGCGTGACGGACACGGCGTTCGCCAACCGGAACGTGAAGTTTTCGCCCGTGATCGCGGCGCAGTGGATGGACCCCGCGGAAAACGAGGCAAACATCGCGTGGGTGCGGGACTACGCGGCCGCCCTGCGGCCCTATTCGGCCCCCGGCGGCTACATCAACTTCATGGACGGCGATGATCTGCCCAGGGTTGCGGAGAACTACGGGGAGAACTACAAGCGGCTGAGGGAGGTCAAGGCCAAATACGATCCGCAGAACCTCTTCCACGTCAACCAGAACATCGCGCCGGCGTAAGCGCGGCGTCATCGGTCCGGAGCGGAACCGCCCACGCCGTAAAGTTTTCGGCATGAGGTTGAACTGCTGATGGGCGCCGGACACTCGCACTCCCACAACGAACATCCGGAGCCGACGCCTCAAATGCTGGCTGCGCGGAAGAAGGCCAACTGGATCCTGGCTGCCATCCTGATCCCGCTGACCCTGCTGACCCTGGCGGCCATGGCTTTCATGTGGCCGTCGGGAAGCAAGGAAGGCATCACGCTGGCCAGCCCGTACGCGGCGGCCCCGGGGGTAACGTTTGACACCGGCAAGATCCAGCGGGTCGTCGTCGGCAGCTGTTCGGATGTCCAGGCCGGCGGTGACGCCGCCCAGCAGGGCACCTCCGGCTCCGGCGCCGCGCCGCAGCCGCCGAACGAGGGCTCTCAATGCACGTTCGCCTACACCGAGCCGGACAAGGGCGGCAACCCGGTGAAAGTGGTCATCAACCCTGACGTCGCGAAGTCCCACGGCGTGAAGCCCGGAGACGGGATCCGCTACCTGAACCTCTCCAAGGTGCAGGGCGCCGCGGGCCAGGGCGCGCCGGCCTATGTCTTCGTCGACTTTGTCCGGACCCTGCCCATCATCTTCCTGGCGGTGCTCTACGCCGTCGTGGTGATCGCCGTGGCGCGCTGGCGCGGACTGCGGGCGCTGATCGGGCTTGTCGGCGCGTACGTGGTGCTTGTCTCGTTCATGCTGCCCGGGCTGGTCGAGGGCAAGCCGCCGCTGCTGCTGGGGCTCGTGGGATCCACGGTGATCATGATCGGGGTGCTCTACTTCGCCCACGGCTTCTCCGCCCGCACGTCGACGGCGCTGCTCGGGACGATGTTCGGCCTCGCCATTACGGCGCTGCTGGCGGCCTGGGCCACCGACGCCGCCAACCTCGCCGGTGTGGGCAGCCACGACGCTGCCACCCTGACCAACATCTCGGACAACATCTCAATCTCCGGCATCATCCTGTGCGGACTGATCATTTCCGGGCTGGGCGTGCTCAACGACGTCACCATCACACAGTCCTCGGCAGTCTGGGAGCTGTGGGAACTGGCCCCCGAGACCAGCGCCCGGCAGCTCTTCACGTCCGCCATGCGGATCGGCCGGGACCATATCGCCTCCACCGTCTACACCATCGCGTTTGCCTATGCCGGCGCGGCCCTGCCGGTGCTGATCCTGGTCATGCTCTACGATCGGCCGCTCGGGGACGCCCTGACCAGTGCCGAACTTTCCGAGGAAGTCATCCGCACCCTCGTCGGCTCCGTGGGACTCGTCCTGGCCGTGCCGGTCACCACCCTCATCGCCGTGCTGGTGGTCAAGGCCACCGGCATCAGGGGCAGTGCGGTGGCAGGGACCGCATTCGAACGGGGCCGGCCGGAACGGCCCGCATTCGAACGGGGCCGGCCGGAAGGGCCCGCCCCGGATTGGGGCAGTCCGGACCGGATCGCGCCGGATGGGGCCGCCCCGGATTGGGCCGGGTCCGACCCGGGCGGGTCCGACGCCGCCGGTGCTGCGACGCGCCGCGGGCGGCGGGCCGCACTACGGGGCTGACGAGGAATCTGCCGCCACCCGAACGCCGCCAGATCGGGAAGATTTCCACATAGCCGGAGCGGGACCGGGCCGATTTGCCCGTCTTTGAGACAATGGTCGGGTGACTGTTGTAGCAACCCCTCCCGCCCCCAAGCTGGAACTCCCGCCCCTGAAGCTGGGCCCGATCACGGTGGACACCCCCGTGATCCTGGCTCCCATGGCGGGCATCACCAACTCCGCCTTCCGCAGACTGTGCCGTGAATACGGCGGCGGCCTGTACGTGGCGGAGATGGTTACCTCGCGCGCCCTCGTCGAGCGCACGCCGGAGTCGCTGCGCATCATTTCGCACGACGACGACGAAAAAGTCCGTTCCGTCCAGCTGTACGGCGTGGACCCCGTCACCGTCGGCCAGGCCGTCCGGATGCTGGTGGAGGAGGACCGGGCGGACCACATCGACCTCAACTTCGGCTGCCCCGTGCCCAAGGTCACCCGGCGCGGCGGCGGATCGGCCTTGCCGTGGAAGATCGACCTCTTCACCTCCATCGTCCAGACCGCGGTGAAGGAAGCCTCCAAGGGCAATGTCCCGTTGACCATCAAGATGCGCAAGGGCATCGACGAGGACCACCTGACCTACCTGGACGCCGGCCGGATTGCCCGCGATTCCGGCGTCGCAGCCGTCGCCCTTCATGGCCGCACGGCCGCACAGTTCTATTCCGGCCAGGCCGACTGGTCCGCCATCGCCCGGCTGCGCGAGGCCCTGCCGGACATTCCCGTTCTCGGCAACGGAGATATCTGGTCCGCGGAGGACGCGGTTCGGATGGTCCGCGAAACGGGTGTGGACGGCGTCGTCGTCGGCCGTGGCTGCCAGGGCAGGCCCTGGTTGTTCGGCGACCTCATGGCCGCGTTCGAAGGCAGCGACCAGCGGCACCGGCCGGACCTGCGCCAGGTTGCCGAGAGCGTGTACCGGCACGCTGAGCTCATGGTCGAGACGTTCGGGGACGAGGGCAAAGCCCTGCGCGAAATCCGCAAGCACATTGCCTGGTACTTCAAGGGCTACGTGGTCGGCAGCGAACTGCGGACCAAGCTGGCGCTCGTCACCAGCCTGGAGGTGCTGCGCGGCACCCTGGACCAGCTGGACCTCGACTCGCCGTATCCCGGAGGCGACGCCGAGGGTCCGCGCGGCCGCGCTGGTTCGCCCAAAAAACCGGCACTGCCAAAGGACTGGCTGCTGAACCGGACGCTGGATGACGCCCAGACCCGCGATATTTCCTTCGCCGAACTGGATGTCTCCGGTGGCTGAGACCCGGACCACCGCGCCCGTCCTGGACGGGTATACCTCCCGCGACTGGGCCCGCTGGGTCGAGGAGCCGCCCAAGAGCACCTACCGCTCGGACTTCGAGCGTGACCGTGCAAGGGTCCTGCACTCCTCGGCGCTGCGCCGGCTCGGCGCGAAGACCCAGGTGGTGGCCCCGGATACCGACGACTTCGTCCGGACCCGGCTTACGCACAGCCTCGAAGTTGCCCAGGTGGGCCGCGAACTGGGCCGTGCGCTGGGCTGTGACCCCGACGTCGTGGACACCGCATGCCTCAGCCACGACCTCGGCCACCCGCCTTTCGGCCACAATGGCGAAGCGGCCCTCAACGAGGTGGCGCACGGGATCGGCGGCTTCGAAGGCAACGCCCAGACGCTGCGGCTGCTGAGCCGGCTTGAGCCAAAGGTCCTCGCCGCCGACGGCCGCCCGGCCGGCCTGAACCTGACCCGGGCCAGTCTCGATGCCGCCGCCAAATACCCGTGGTCCGCTGTAAACGCCCCGGTCATCCACGGGGAGCGGACCAGCAAGTTCGGTGCCTACGAGGACGACCTCCCCATCTTCGACTGGATCCGCGACGGCGCCCCGGAACGCCGGTCCTGCCTCGAAGCGCAGGTCATGGACCTGGCGGACGATATCTCCTACTCGGTGCACGACGTCGAGGACGCGATCGTCGCGGGGCATTTCCAGCTGCGCTGGATGGACAACCCGGACCACCGCGCCCGCGTCGTCGGCTACGCCAAGCAGTGGTACCTGCCGCACAACGATCCCGCCGCGATCGACGCCGCCCTGGCCCGGCTGGAGGCCACGGACGTCTGGGTGCGCGAGGCCGACGGCAGCCGCAAGGCCATGGCGGCGCTCAAGGACATGACCAGCCAGCTCATCGGCCGCTTCTGCCAGAGCGCACTGGAGGCCACCCGCACGGTCTACGGCCCGGAAAACCTGACCCGCTACAACGCTGAGCTGATCGTCCCGGATGAGACCGTGATGGAAATCGCGGTCATGAAGGGCCTGGCCACCACCTTCGTGATGACCACCGAACACCGGCAGCCCATCTACGAGCGCCAGCGTGAGGTCCTGCACGCCCTCGTCACCGCGCTCAGCGCCACGGGGGACCGCCATCTGGAACCGATGTTCGCCGCCGACTGGCTCGACGCGGGCGACGACGCCGCGCGGCTGCGTGTCGTCATCGACCAGGTCGCGTCGCTGACGGACGGCTCGGCGCTGGCCATGTACGAGCGTCTCGTGGGCAGCCTGCCGTCGCTGTGGTGAGGGCCACCATGGCCGGCCCGTCGGCGTCATACCCGGGGACTAGGATGGCACTGTGGCCGGCCTGATCAAACGCGAAGACATCGATGAAGTACGCCAACGCACCGACATCAAGGAAGTCGTCGATGGCTACGTGACGCTCAAGGGCGCCGGGCTCGGGTCCTACAAGGGTCTGTGCCCCTTCCACGACGAGCGTTCACCCTCCTTCACCGTTCGGCCCCAGGTTGGCCGGTACCACTGCTTTGGCTGCGGCGAGGACGGCGACGTCATCTCCTTCGTCCAAAAGCTGGACCACATCTCCTTCCACGAGGCCGTGGAGAAGCTGGCCCACCGGATCGGCTTCGAGCTCCACTACGAGGACGGCGGCTCCGGGCCCAACCGGGAGGACATCGGCCGGCGCCAGCGGCTGCTGGACGCTCACAAGGTGGCCGACGAGTTCTTCCGTGCCCAGCTGCTCACCCCCGGCGCCGCGGAGGGCCGCAACTTCCTCTACGGGCGCGGCTTCGACCGCGCGGCGGCCGAACAGTTCGGTGTGGGCTACGCGCCGCAGGGCTGGGACTCGCTCCTCAAACACCTCCGCGGCCGCGGCTACACGGACCCGGAACTCAAGCTGACGGGCATGTTCTCTGAAGGCGGCCGGGGGATCTATGACCGTTTCCGCGGCCGGCTGATCTGGCCCATCCGGGACATCGCCGGCGACACCATCGGCTTCGGTGCCCGCAAGCTCTACGAGGACGATCAGGGACCGAAGTACCTGAACACCCCCGAAACCGCGCTCTACAAGAAGTCCCAGGTCCTCTACGGAATCGACCTCGCCAAGCGCAACATCGCCAAAGACCGGCAGCTCGTGGTGGTGGAGGGCTACACCGACGTCATGGCCTGCCACCTGGCCGGCATTCCGACGGCGGTAGCCACGTGCGGGACCGCTTTCGGCACCGAGCACATCAAGATCGCCCGCCGGCTGCTCTCCGACGACGGCAGCGGGGGAGAGGTCATCTTTACGTTCGACGGCGACGCCGCCGGGCAGAAGGCGGCCCTGCGCGCCTTCGAAGAGGACCAGCGGTTTGTCGCACAAACCTTCGTGGCGGTCGAACCCAATGGCGCGGACCCCTGCGAACTGCGCCAGTCCAAGGGCGACTCCGCCGTCCGGGATTTGATCGGTAGCCGCCGCCCGCTGTTTGAGTTCGCCATCCGGGCCACGCTGAAGCGGCACAATCTGGACACGGTCGAGGGCCGGATCGCGGCCCTGCGTGAATCCGCGCCCGTGGTGGCGCAGATCCGCGACGCCGGAATCCGGCCGGCCTATGCCCGGGAGCTCGCCGGCTGGCTGGGAATGCCGGTCGAGGAGGTCAGCAGGGCCGTCGGCGCGGCGACCAAGCGCGCCGCACAGGCTGCATCGGCTCCGCCGGGCGGGGGCCAGGCCCAGAGCCACGGGCAGGGCGGCGGGCAGGGCTATGCGGGGTCCGGCCGCGGCTTTGCCGGGACCGCGCCCGGCGTTGCCCCCTTGCCGCCGTCGGCCGTACTCCCGTCCTTCAACCGCCCTGATCCCCGGGACCCCGTGGCCGCGATGGAGCGCCAGGCGCTCGAGGTCGCGCTGCAGGAACCCGGCATGCTCGAGGGCGAAACGTGGCAGCGCTTCTCGGAGGCGCGGTTCTCCACACCCGCCTACCTCGCCATCCACGAGGCCATCCGGGCCACCGGACTCGGGTTTTCGGGGGATCCGGTGCGCTGGGTCGAGCAGTTGCTGCAGGAGGTCCCCGAGCCCCTGCGCCCGCTCGTGTCCGAGCTCTGCGTGGTGCCCCTGCCGGCCAACACCCCCGAAGGCGTCCTGCGCTACTGCAAGGACATCCTCGCCCGCTTGTTCGAGCTCCAAATCACCCGGGTCAAGGCCGAGAAGATGGGCCAGCTGCAGCGTCTGGACGCCTCGGCCGACCCCGAAGACTTCCAGCGGCTGAATCGCGAACTCATGCAACTTGAGATGCAGCGGCGGTCCCTGCGCTCGGACGCCTGAGCCGCCGATTTCGTTTCCCGGGCTGGTGTTTGCTAGGCTTATACCCGCTTCATTCCTCCTTAGCTCAATTGGCAGAGCATTCGACTGTTAATCGAAGGGTTGCTGGTTCAAGTCCAGCAGGAGGAGCGCGCAGTCCCCGTTCCGGGTTCCGGAACGGGGACTTTTTTATACCCGGAGGGGGTATTTAGCGACTGGCAGGCGCTGGCCCCGTGGCCGATTTCCCTACCGGCAAAACCTTTGCTAATGTCGTACCTGCTTCATTCCTCCTTAGCTCAATTGGCAGAGCATTCGACTGTTAATCGAAGGGTTGCTGGTTCAAGTCCAGCAGGAGGAGCGGACAGGTCCCGCGGCCGGTGAAAACCAGCCGCGGGACCTTTTTTATTTCCTCATTTAATTCCGCGTTTTTTGTTGCTCCGTCTACGGGCAGGGGTTTCCGCCGGGCAACGCAGTGGCGGGCAGTTCAGGTGGAGGTTCAGACGAAGTACATTTCCACCTGGAGGAAGCGCTGGGCCTCGGCGACCGCTGCCTGGAAGGCCTCCAGCTCCGTGGGGGACTTCCGAGGTTCCCGCGGGTGCCATTCATGCGGCGCCGAGTGCACCTGGGTGAAGCCGCCGCCCGGGGGCGCATAGAAGATGCCGAACCGTTGCACCGGCCACTCCGGGGACGATTCCGGTGCCACGAGGAGGGCGGAGTCATATGCGGGGTTGTACCACTGGGCAATTGGGCGGCGCCGGTCTTCGGTGAACAGGCCGGCGGCGAACAGGGCTGCCGACTGCGGACTGGTCTGAGCGCACAAGCGATCCCACCACAGGGGCAGGATTCCGGCGTCGGACCGCTGCCAAGTGGCCGGAAGGGGCTGGTGATCCTGCCTGTCGGGCATGAAATAACTTTATCGCCCGCCGCGGACGTCGAACAGGGTGCAACGGGGGCGCAGGGCTGCAGGCCACGGACAGGCCTGCGTGGGCGGCTGGGCGGGGCCATAGGGCAGAGGCCGCGGCCACGGTGTTCGCTGCACTGGGGCTGCCCGGGGGACATGCTCAGTGCTGGCGGGATGCCCCTGGGGACATGTCCAGTGGTGGTCCTGGCGGCTGGACATAGTGGCAATATGTCCAGCCCCGGGCGCCAAGAATGGGTATGTCCCGTGGGGGAGGCCGCGATGAATGGGCATGTCCCCCCGGGGGAGGGCCCGGCTACTGAATCGGTGGCACCGTGCTGGGCCGAACAACCAGCCACAGTGCAGCGGCCGCCAGAAGGATGCAGACGGCCTGGACGGCGCCCATCGGGGTTGCGGAGCTGACGCCGAGCCAGCCGACCACCGGCGAGACCAGGCCAGCCATCAAGAAGGTCGCCGCGCCGAGAAGTGAAGCCGCGGTTCCGGCCTGCGCCCCGTGTTTGGCCAGGGCCAGGACCTGCACGGTGGGGAAGGTGAAACCGGCGCCCAGGATGTAGAACCACAGCGGCACCAGGACGCCCCACAGCCCGAACCCCAGCTGGTCGAAGACGACAATCAGGACGGCCATGACGAACATCCAGGCCGTGGAACAAGCCAGGATCCACTGCGGCGGGACGCGCTTGATGAGCCGCGCGCTGGTCTGCACGCCTGCGACGATGCCTAGCGAGTTGACGCCAAAGAGCAGGCCGTACTGCTGGGGCGTGAACCCGTAGACATTCTGGAACAGGAACGGCGAGGCGGAGAGGTAGGTGAAGAGGCCCGCGAAGTTCATCCCGCCCACCAGCAGCAGGCCTACGAAGATCCGGTCGGAGAACAGCACCTTGTAACGCTGGCCCATGGTCATCCCGGTTTTGCCGCGCAGTTCCGGCGGCAGGGTCTCCCGGATCACGAAGAGGGCCGCGATGATGACGCAGGTCCCGTAGGCGGCCAGGAACAAGAAGATGCCGGGCCAGGGCATCAGCAACAGCAGTTGGGAGCCGATGACCGGGGCGAGGATCGGGGCCAGCCCGTTGACCAGGGCCATCCTTGCGAACATCCGCACCATCGCGTAGCCGCTGAACAGGTCACGGACCATGGCCATGGCCACCACACCGCCCCCGGCAGCCCCGACACCCATGAGGACACGGAAGAAACCCAGCGTGGCGATGTCCGTGGACTGCGCGGCGCCCAGGGACGCCGCGATGTGGACCGCCGTCGCCACGATCAGGGGCAGGCGCCGGCCGAACTTGTCGCTCAGCGGGCCCACCACCAGCTGTCCCAGCGCGAAACCGATGGTCGTCCCCGTGAGCGTCAGCTGCACCGCGGCCGCGGAGACGCCAAGGCTGTCTTCCAGGGCCGGGAATGCGGGCAAGTAGAGGTCGACCGTGAACGGCCCTAGGGCGGTCAAAGCGCCAAGCGTCAGGATGTAGAGGAATTTACGACGGCGGCTCAGGGAATCACCGGGATTGTGGGGTGTGCTCACAGAGGTCCATCCTAGGGCCCGCCGGGGTGGCCGGCCGGTGGCTGGGCGGGCGCGCCACACCTTGCCCGAAAAGGCCTCCCAAGAGCCTAAATGATAGTTTTGACACCGGGGTCTGTGCGAAGCTGTCCAGACCCGGCAAGCCCGCGCGAGCGGATCGACGGATGGCACCAGTTAGGCGGGACCGATGAGCGGACGTCACAGCGGCGGCACAGGCAGCGGGTTGCGGATTTCCGCGCTGCCGCAAACCCTGAAGATGATCTTCAAGCTGGCGCCCCGGCAACTCAGCGACGAGATTGCCCTGGCCAAGGCCGAAATCAAACGCAAGGGGGCACAGCTCGGCGTCGCCGGCGCCTTCTTCGCCGTCGCCCTGGTCTTCGTTGGACTCCTGGTGATCGGACTCTTCATTGCAGCGATCATGGGACTGGCCACCATTATGCCCGCCTGGCTCGCAGCCCTGTTGGTCTCCGCCGTCTGCCTCATTATCGCCGCGATCGGGGCGCTCATCGGGCAGAACAAGTTCAAGAAGCTCATGCCGCTCGTCCCCGAGGATACGATCCGGGGGCTCAAGTACGATCTCGGCATCGCCAAGGAAGGCTCCGCCTTCGACGCCAGGATCCTGGATCCGAGCACCGAGCAGTACAAAGCAGCGAAGGCCGCCAAGGAAGCCGCCGCAGCCAAAGCGACGGCGGAAAAGGAAGCAAAGGCTGCCGCCAAGCCCGACTTCGGGCCGCCGCCCACAGAGGCTGAACTCCGACGCCGGCTGGACCTGCGGCGCACGCACCTTACCGGCGTCCGCGACGACCTCGGCCGTGAACTCGATGTCAAGACCCAGACCCAAATCCTGCTGGCGGCCGCGCAGGTCCGGCTCCAGGACGGCAAGGAGCAGCTCAGCGACAAGATCGCAGGCTTCCGCGCCTCAGCCCGATCCTCGGCGGGGTCGGCCACATCCGCTGACGGGCAGGGCCTGGCCGACACGATCAAGCGGCGCTGGAAGCCCCTGGCTGTGCTCGCCGCCTCTGGAGCCGCCCTCGCGGTCCTGGTGCGCAGGCTGGTGAAGGGCTAGACAGATCCCTGAACCTAAACGCCAAACCGTTGCCGTCCACGGAAAGGGGGAATCGATGAAGTTCATCGGCGCCGGCGCCCGCCCCGGGCAGCCCCTCGTCCACCGCGATGCGGTCTTCACGGTTCCCAATGTCCTGACCGTGGTGCGCTTCCTTGGCGTTCCGTTATTCATCTGGCTGGTCCTCTCGGAGCACAAGTACGGCTACGGTGCCCTCGTGCTCGCGGTCATGGCCAGTACCGACTGGGTGGACGGCTACATCGCCCGCCGCTTCAATCAAATGTCCAACCTCGGACGGGTCATGGACCCGATTGCGGACAGGCTTTCCTTAATCGCCGTCGCCGTGACCCTCGTGATAGCAGGCGTCGTCGAGTGGTGGTATCTCGCCGCGCTGCTGGTCCCGGACGCGGTCCTGCTGGCTCTGTCAGTGTTCTATTTCCACGGCCACCCGGATCTGCCGGTGAGCCGCATCGGAAAGATCCGGACGGGCCTGCTGCTGGTGGGCACGCCACTGCTGGTGCTCTCCAAGCTTCCGGTGCCCGCCGCGGACGTCTATGCCACGGTCGCGTGGATCTTCCTGGGACTGGGGCTCGTGGGGCACTGGATCGCGGCCTACAACTACGTCTGGGCCATCATCGGCAAGGGCAGGCAGCTTCGGGCGCACGACGGCGGCTCCCGCTGATGGTCTGGGTTGCGGTTTTACTGGCGGTCCTCGGCGCCTTCTGCCTTGCGTTTGGGGCACAGCGCCAGGGCAGTGCGGTCAAGGCCGATACCGGCGGCCTGGCGCTGAGCACCCACGGCCTGCTGCGGCTCGTGCGTAACCCGCGCTGGGTATTCGGGTTCCTTCTGCTATGCGCCGGGATGGGAATGAACGCGATCGCCCTCGTCATGGCGCCCTTGACGGTGGTGCAGCCGATCGGCGCGATCGCCCTGGTTATCACCACCGTGGTCAACACCAAGGACCAAGGCCTGAGCATGAACCGGGCAACCGTCGTGGCCATCTCGCTCTGCGTGACCGGCTCAGCGCTGTTCGTGCTGCTGGCCGTCACCGCCACGCAGGAGAATCACAACGTCAGCAGCGAGGACGAGCTGACAATCGTGCTACTCCTGGCCATTGCGGTCGCTGCCTTTGGCACGCTCGCGGTCCTGTTCAGGCACCGCATGAGCGCGTTCGTCTACATCCTCGGCGCCGGGGTCCTGTTCGGCTTCGTGGCTGTGCTGACCCGCATCATCGGCAGGCATTTGCTTGATCCAAATGGACAGTTCCTGCTGAATGTGCCGTGGTACAGCGTGGTTGCGATTATTGCTGCAGGCGTTCTGGGATCGTGGTTTGTCCAAAACGCCTACTCCAGCGGACCGCCGGACCTCGTGATCGCCGGATTGACGGTGATCGACCCCATTGTGGGCATCGCGATTGGCATCGTGATTCTGGGAGAACTGCGTCCGGATGTCCAAGCCGTGACGGCTATTGCCATGGGGACGGCCGCATTGCTTGCTATCGTGGGAGTCATAGCCCTCTCCAGGCACCACCCGGAAGTCACCAAGCGCAAGAAGGACGCGCGGAAGGCAGCGGGCAGGTCCTAGGGCGTCAGTCCAGACTTCGGCTGCAGGCCCGGCGCCTGTGCCGACTGCCAGCCGGCCGCCATTGATCCAGCTGTCCGCACAGCGACCACCAGGAGCTCTTCACGTGACCACGTCCGACAACCAGCCCCCGCTGACCATCCTGATTGCCGCTGACACGTACCCGCCCCACGTCAACGGCGCCGCCCAGTTCGGTTACCGCCTGGCCAAGGGGATGACAGCCCGGGGTCACGATGTCCACGTCCTGGCGTGCCGCCCGGGCAAGGGCCCGAGCTACAGCGAGTTCAGCGATGAGGCCACCGTCCACCGCCTGCGCTCCCACTCGGTGCCCACACACGAGTACTTCCGGGTCACCTTCCCCTGGGAGATCAAGAAGGAAATCGGGCTGTTGTTCGACCGCATCCAGCCGGACGTGGTGCACATCCAGAGCCACTACATGATCGGCGAGCACGTCCTGTACGAGGCCGTGAAACGCGGCATCCGGGTGGTGGCGACCAACCACTTCATGCCCGAAAACCTGAACCCCTTCCTGCCGTTCCCGCAGTGGTTCAAAGACATTGTGGGACGGATCTCCTGGCGGGACATGGGCAAGGTCATGGGCCAGGCCGACGTCGTGACCACACCCACGCCGCTTGCCGCCAAAGCCATGCACCAGCACGCTTTCCTCCGCCAGGTCCTGCCACTGTCCAACGGCATCGACGCCGCCGCCTACGAGGTCGGTCCCGACGAAACGGTGGAACGCCACGCCAGCCCGACCGTACTCTTCGCCGGCCGGCTGGCGGAGG
Source organism: Arthrobacter sp. P1_D12 (assembly GCF_056406175.1). Classification (NCBI taxonomy): domain Bacteria; kingdom Bacillati; phylum Actinomycetota; class Actinomycetes; order Micrococcales; family Micrococcaceae; genus Arthrobacter; species Arthrobacter sp. P1_D12. Next base: position 55,740 of record NZ_JBFUAR010000003.1, on the reverse strand, counting down.
AGAAGCACGTGGACGTGCTGATCGATGCCGTCGCCAAGACGCCCAAAGAACTGGACATCCACCTCGAAATCGTCGGCGGCGGAGAAGTCCGCCCTGCCCTGGAGGCGCAGGTCGCCCGGCTCGGGCTGAAGGACCGGGTCAGGTTCCTCGGCCTGGCCAGTGACGCCGAACTTCGCAAGGCCTACATCACGGCCGATGTGTTCTGCATGCCCGGCACGGCTGAACTTCAGTCCCTCGTGACCCTGGAGGCTATGTCGGCGTCCACGCCAGTCCTGCTGGCCGACGCCATGGCGCTGCCGCACCTGGTCCGCGACGGGGAAAATGGCTATCTCTTTATCCCCAACGACAGCGATGACCTCGCCGCCAAGCTGACGCGCGTGTTCTCGCTGCCCGACCACGAGCGTGATGCGATGGGCAAGACCAGCCGCGAAATGGTGGAAAGCCACGGTATCGCGCGCACGCTGCAGACGTTTGAGGACATCTACCGGGGCGCGAGCTACGACGACCTGGTCCTCTAGGTGTACTGCCCAGGGACGTTGGTTCGGTGAATGTGATGACTCGCTGGAGTCGTTGACGCAGAGGTGAGGACCTCCGGTTGCACAGTGGAGTTGCTTAGACAAACGCTGTAGCGACCAGGAGGTCCTCAATGTCTCACGCTAATGCCGCTTTGACTCCACGCCAACGTTTACGCCTCGCGCGTCTGGTCGTTGATCACGGCTGGCCGGTGTCCCGGGCCGCCGAACAGTTCAACTGCTCCTGGCCCACCGCCAAGCGCTGGGCCGAACGCTACGCCGCGATGGGCGAGGCGGGCATGATCGACAGGTCCTCGCGCCCGCACCGGGTGGCGAACCGGACCCCGCAGCAACTGGTTCGCCGGGTCGTGCACCTGCGCTGGAAGCAACGGCTGGGGCCGGTGGCGATCGGGGCGAAGCTGGCCATGCCGGCCTCGACCGTGCACGCGGTCCTGGTCCGGTGCCGGCTGAACCGCCTGCACCACGTGGACAAGCGCACCGGGGAAGTCATCCGCCGCTACGAGCACGAGACGCCGGGGGCGATGATCCATGTCGACCTGAAGAAGCTCGGGAACATCCCCGACGGCGGCGGCTGGCGCTACGTCGGGCGGCAGCAAGGAGACCGGAACCGGGCAGGAACCCCGGACACGGCACGCAACAGGTACCGCCAACCGCTGATCGGCACCGCCTATGTCCACACCGTCATCGACGACCACTCCCGGGTCGCCTACGCCGAGATCCACGGCGATGAAACCGCGGCCACCGCAGTCGGAGTGCTCAGGCGGGCCGTGTCCTGGTTCGCCGCCCGCGGAGTCACCGTCGAGCGGGTCCTCTCCGACAACGGCTCAGCCTACAAATCCCACCTCTGGCGCGACACCTGCCAGGAACTGGACATCAAGGTAAAGAAGACCCGGCCCTACCGTCCGCAGACCAACGGCAAGATCGAACGGTTCCACCGCACCCTCGCCGACGGATGGGCATTCCAACGCTTCTACGCCACAGAATCAGCCCGCAGAAACGCCCTCCCGGCCTGGCTGCACCACTACAATCACCACAGGCCCCACACCGCAATCGGAGGCCACCCGCCTATCAGCCGATTAACCAACCTGCCTGGGCAGTACATCTAGGGGCGCCGTCTGGCAGAACGGCGTCCACTCCGAACGCTTCAAGCTCCAGGGCGCCCGGTCCAACAGGATCCAACTCAGTTGCAGGAGGCCGCCTGCCGGTGACGGCATGCACGTGTGATGCGTCTACTATTGCTAGAGTATTTTTGCCCGGAACCAATCCGGCCCCCGCGGGCCAGGTCTGGCTCCGGGCGCAGGGGGCTATAGCTCAGCTGGTTAGAGCGCGGGACTCATAATCCTAAGGTCCTCGGTTCAAGTCCGAGTAGCCCTACATTCATTTCTGCGGCAGCCTCCTCATCCGGGGTCCGCAACCACGGGAGCCGTGGCTGACGTCCGACGTCGGCCGCGGCTCCCTTTTTGTCGGGTTTGTCGGGTTTTCATTGGGCCGGCACTTGCAGGCGTCCCGACACTGCGATAAGTTACTGATCAGTAACATATTGCCGGCGCGAAGCCCGCGCCCTTTTGGTCCCCGCTGATCGAGTGAAGGAACATCATGTCCAAAGCTGCCATCGACATCCACAACCTGTCCTACGCCGATGGCGATTTCTTTGCGTTCGAGCAGTTGCTCAGCGCCAAGGAGCAGGACAGGCTGGCCGAAGTCCGTGAATTCCTTACCCGCGAAGTCCGGCCGATCGCCGTCGATTGCTGGAATCGCGGGGAGTTCCCCATGGGCTTGATCCCGAAGCTCGCCGAAATCGACCTGGTCAGCCCTGTTCGGAGGCAGGGCTACTCGAATCTCTTTGCAGGCATCCTGCACGCGGAGGCCACCCGCGCCGACACGTCGATCGCGACGTTCATGGGCGTCCATGACGGGCTCTTCACCGGCTCCATCGAAGCTCTTGCCTCCCAGGAGCAGCAGGATGCGTGGCTTCCCGAGATCTACTCGCTCAAGAAGATCGGCGCGTTCGGCCTCACCGAGCCCCTGGGCGGCTCCGACGTCGCCGGCGGTACGCGCACCACGGCACGGCGCGACGGCGATAACTGGATCCTCAATGGAGCCAAGCGTTGGATCGGCAACGCGACTTTCTCCGACTGGGTGGTCATCTACGCCCGCGATGTTGGCGACAACCAGGTCAAAGGGTTCCTCGTGGACACCAAGGCCGAGGGATACAGTGCCGTGAAAATTGAGAACAAGATCTCGCTGCGCACGGTCCAGAACGCTGACATTACGCTCGACAACGTTGTGGTGCCGGAGTTCTTCAAGCTCGCCAACGCCAACAGCTTCCGCGACACGAACAAGGTCCTGAAAGTCACCCGCCTGGCCGTGGCCTGGCAAGCGGTGGGCCAGCAGCTGGCGGCCTTCGACGTCGCCCGGCGCTACGCCGTGGAACGCAGCCAGTTCGGCCGTCCGATTGCCTCCTTCCAGCTGATCCAGCACCAGCTCGTGCAGATCCTCGGCAATGCGGTGAGCTCCATGGGCATGATGGTGAGGCTTTCCCAGCTGGAGGACGCGGGGGAGGCGAAGGACGAGCAGTCCGCCCTGGCCAAGGCGTTCACCACCGCGCGGATGCGCGAAAGCGTGGCCCTGGGCCGGAGCATCCTCGGCGGGAACGGGATCGTGACGGACTTCGAGATGGCCAAAGTCTTTGCGGACGCCGAAGCCATCTACTCCTACGAGGGCACCCATGAAATCAACACCCTCGTCACCGGCCGGGCTATCACGGGCATTTCCGCGATCGTCTGAGGGGCGCCAAACGCCCGCCGCGGTTGCCCGCGTGCGTCAACGGACGAGCCGCGCATCAAAGGCGGCGCCAAATGCTGCATCACGGACCCGGATTCAGGGGCGGCAGCAGAACGGAAGGCCGAAGGTCCATCACGAACGCCAGCGGATTGACGTAGTATTCGCCGCGGCGGACGCCCCAGTGGAGGCAGGGCGGCGCCGGGCCGCAGTGGCCGGTCTGCACCTGCCCCAGGACATCGCCCACCGCCACGGCGGACCCCGCCCTCAGTGAACTCGCCACCGGCTCGAAACTGCTGCGCAGCCCGTTGCCGTGATCGATCGTGATGACCGGCCGGTCCACCACCGTCCCGACAAAGCTCACCGTCCCGGCGGCGGGCGACTTGAGCGGGGCGCCATCGAAGGGCGCCTCAAGGTCGACGCCGCGGTGACCGCTGAGCCACGGCTTGGCCGGGGGGTCGAAGGCGCGGAGCACCGCCGGCCTTGGGCTCAGCGGCCAGCTCCAGGCAGACGCAGGGACCGGCCCCGCCCTCGGGGAGCCCCGGCCGGAGGAAATTGCAGCCCGGGCGGCAATGGCAGGGTAGCCGGCGTCTGTGGGGCCGGAGCGGGCGGCGGCGTCGGCGTCGGCGTCTGTGGGGCCGGAGCGGGCGGCGGCGTCGGCGGCGGAGGCATGGGCAGCGGCGGCGATATCGGCGTCGGCGGTGATGGGGGGCGGCGCCAGGAACGTTGCCAGGAACAATGCCGCCAGCAGCAAGGCCCGCAGGCCAAGTGGGAGCTTCATGGCCCCAGCCTGCCAAGGCAGCGCCCCGGGCGGAATCTCCCGCCATGGCTATGTGGATAAGGTGCCCGCCGGCCCCCGCCAAAGCCCCGGAACCCCGCACCGCTGCCGCGGCAAAACCGTCCTCCTGGGCGGGGCCGCTGTAGTACACTTGGTGGAGCAGTTTGCTGTGCCCTCACGCTTGTAAGTCGCGATACTTCGTGATTGCCGAAGCCGGCACGCCTCATTCAGGGGTGCGGGGGAGCAGCAGCTGACTACGCGTATCCAGCCCTCCTCAAAAGAAGCCTGAAACTTCCGATGCGGAGGACTGCGCCTCCTGCGGTCCGTTCCACATGGCATGTCCATATGGCGCGGATGGGAAGTGCGGTGGATGCCAGGAGCAACGCCCGCCCCGGGCGAATGCTAAACAACCGTCAACTATTGGCAGGGTAAGAGGGCCATGGGCTCTCTCATGAATGACCTGCCGGAAGGAGCGTCGGCATGCCCGTCGTAACTATGCGCCAGCTGCTTGACAGCGGCGTCCACTTTGGACACCAGACCCGCCGTTGGAACCCGAAGATGAAGCGCTTCATCTTCACGGAGCGCAACGGTATCTACATCATTGACCTGCAGCAGTCGCTGTCCTATATCGACCGGGCCTACGAGTTCGTGAAGGCCACCGTTGCACACGGCGGCACCGTTCTCTTCGTCGGCACCAAGAAGCAGGCGCAGGAATCCATCGCCGAGCAGGCCACCCGCGTTGGCCAGCCGTACGTCAACCAGCGTTGGCTCGGCGGTATGCTGACCAACTTCCAGACGGTCTCCAAGCGCATCCAGCGCATGAAGGAACTCGAAGAGATCGACTTCGACGACGTCGCCGGTTCGGCTTACACCAAGAAGGAACTGCTGCTCCTTCGCCGCGAACTCACCAAGCTGGAAACCAACCTCGGTGGTATCCGCAACCTGACCAAGGCGCCGTCCGCGCTGTGGATTGTTGACACCAAGAAGGAACACCTTGCTGTCGACGAGGCCAAGAAGCTGAACATCCCGGTTGTGGCCATCCTGGACACCAACTGCGATCCCGACGAAGTCGACTTCCCGATCCCGGGTAACGACGACGCCATCCGCTCCGTCAACCTGCTGACCCGCGTTGTCGCCGACGCCGTTGCTGAGGGCCTCATCGCCCGTAACCAGCGCGCCACCGGCACCACGGAAGCTCCGGAAGAGCCGCTGGCCGAGTGGGAGCGCGAGCTCCTCGAAGGCAACAAGGCTGAAGCTGCTGCAGCGCCCGCCGCTGAGGCTGCGCCCGCCGCTGAGGCTGCACCGGCTGCTGACGAAGCACCGGCCGCCGAAGCTGCTCCGGCTGCTGAGGACGCACCGGCTGCTGAAGAAGCACCGGCCGCCGACGAAGCCAAGTAGTCAGACAAGTAAATCTGGATCTCCCCACATGCGCTCAGCTGCATAGGGGGTACCGACAGGATGGCCGCTCACTCGGTGAGCAGCCGTCCTGTCGGTCCGTACACCACATAAATTTCTAGACAGAGGGGTTCACATGGCGAACTACACTGCCGCTGATATCAAGGCTCTGCGCGAGCGCACTGGCGCCGGCATGATGGATGTCAAGAAGGCTCTTGACGAAGCCAACGGTGACGCCGAGAAGGCCATCGAAATCATCCGCATCAAGGGCCTGAAGGGCGCCACCAAGCGCGAGGGCCGCTCAACCGCCGAAGGCCTGGTTGCCGCCAAGGTCGCCAACGGCGTCGGCGTGATGATCGAAGTCAACTGCGAGACCGACTTCGTCGCGAAGGCTGACAAGTTCATCCAGCTGGCCGACAAGGTCCTGGCTGTGGCCGTCGAGTCCGGCGCTGCCGACCTCGAGACCCTGCTTGCCACCGAGGTCGACGGCAAGCCGCTGTCCGAGGTCGTCATCGAAGAGGGCGCCGTTCTGGGCGAGAAGGTTGTTGTCCGCCGCATCTCCCGCATCGAGGGCGCCACGGTCGACGCTTACCTGCACAAGACCTCCAAGGACCTCCCGGCCCAGGTCGGCGTGTTGTTCGCTGTTGACGGCGAAGGCGAAGCGGCTGCCACCGCAGCCCACGACGTCGCCGTTCACGTCGCCGCCATGGCTCCGAACTACCTCACCCGTGAGGACGTTCCGGCCGATCTCGTCGAGTCCGAGCGCCGCATCGCCGAGGAAACGGCCAAGGCCGAGGGCAAGCCCGAAGCTGCGATGACCAAGATTGTCGAAGGCCGCGTTACCGGCTTCTACAAGGGCGAGGTCCTCGTTGACCAGGCATTCGCCAAGGATGCCAAGAAGTCTGTCGCACAGGTCCTCGAAGAAGCCGGCGTCAAGGCAACTGCCTTCACGCGCTTCCGCGTCGGTTCCTAGTCAGACTGGCCAGACACCAGTCAGGCACTAGCCAGACACGCTAAGGGGGTGGTCACCACGGTGGCCACCCCTTTTGCATGCACCCGTGAGGCACCGTTTCCGGTCACGGCCGGAATGCCGCCTTGGGCGCCCAGCACGATAACCTAACTCAGAGTTCACCAACGGGAAGGCACCATGGAAACCGTCACCACTTCAGCCCAGCCAAAGAAGAACAGGCGCCGCGTCCTCTTGAAGCTCTCCGGCGAGGTCTTCGGCGGTGGGAAACTGGGCGTCGACCCGGATACCGTCCGCGGCGTGGCCAAGCAGATCGCCGCCGCAGTTCCCGATGTGGAGGTGGCAATCGTCGTCGGCGGAGGCAACTTCTTCCGCGGCGCCGAACTGTCCCAGAGCGGCATGGACCGCTCCCGCGCCGACTATATGGGCATGCTCGGAACCGTCATGAACTGCCTCGCGCTCCAGGACTTCCTTGAGCAGGCCGGGGTGGAAACGCGCGTGCAGAGCGCCATCACCATGGGCCAGGTTGCCGAGGCCTACATCCCCCGCCGCGCCATCCGCCACATGGAAAAGGGCCGGGTTGTCATCTTCGGCGCCGGCGCCGGCCTGCCGTACTTCTCCACTGACACCGTGGCCGCCCAGCGTGCCATGGAGGTCCACGCCGACGTCGTCCTGATGGCCAAGAGCGGCGTCGACGGCGTCTACACCGCCGACCCGAAGAAGGACCCGACGGCGGAGAAACTGCACCGCCTCAGCTACGACGACGCCCTCCGCCGCGACATCCGCGTGATGGACCAGACCGCGATGACCATGTGCAAGGACAACAACCTCACAATGGTGGTCTTCGGCATGGAAGGCGAGGGCAACGTCACCCGCGCCATCCGGGGCGAAGACCTGGGCACCGTCGTCACCCCCTAGCAACAGCTAGGATGTTTTCAGGACCTTTCCGCCGCCAGGCGGAAGACAAAAGCGCCCGGCGGAATACGGCAGGCGCACAAAGAAGACGTGCCGCGCCCCGGCCCCCGGGACGCACCAATTTCTGAGGAGAGACCGTGATCGAAGAAACCTTGCTCGAAGCCGGGGACAAGATGGACAAGGCAGTTGAGGTAGCCAAGGAAGACTTCGCCTCGATCCGGACCGGCCGCGCGACGCCTGGCCTGTACAACAAGGTCATCGTCGAGTACTACGGCACGCCGACACCGCTGCAGCAGCTGGCCTCCTTCGCGGTCCCGGATGCCCGCACCATCCTCGTCACCCCGTACGACAAGACGGCCCTGCGCGACATCGAACGTGCCCTCAGCGACTCGGAGGTCGGCGCCAACCCGTCCAACGACGGCAACGTCATCCGGATCACCATTCCCGAGCTGACGTCCGAACGGCGCAAGGAATACGTCAAGATCGTCAAGTCCAAGGGTGAGGACGCGAAGGTGTCCATCCGCAACATCCGCCGCAAAGCCAAGGAAACGCTGGACAAGCTCGTCAAGGACGGCGACGCCGGCGAAGACGAAGGCGCGCGCGGTGAGAAGGAACTCGACGCCATGACCAAGGCACACGTGGACGGGATCGACGAGCTGCTCAAGCGCAAGGAAGCTGAGCTGCTCGAGGTCTGATGAATCAGGCACAGGAGGCCTCCGGGCCGCGCGCCCGGAGGCGGGGGAAGCAGCGCGAGAACCCAACGCCGAAAGCGGGCCGGAACCTGCCCGCCGCCACCGTGGTGGGCGTTGGCATGCTGGTATGCGTCCTCGGCGGCCTGCTGTTCCTCCCGCTGGGCTTCGTCCTGGTGACCGCCACCTTTGCGATCTTCGGCGTCTGGGAGATCTTCCGTGCGCTGGAGGCCGCAGGCACCCGCCTGCCGATCGTGCCGGTGATGGTCGGCACGGTCGCCATGCCGATCGCCGCCTACTTCGGCGGCCTCGAAAGCCTGCTCTTCGCCATGCTCGTCAGCAGCGTGGCGGTGCTGTTGTGGCGGACCCTGGAGGGCGCCGCCGGTTCGGCGCGGAGCATTTTCGCAGGGGTCTTCACCCTGTCCTGGGTGCCGTTCCTGATCAGCTTTGCGGCGCTGCTGCTGCACACCGCCGACGGCGAGACGCCGGTAGGCCTGTGGCCTGACGGGGTGATTCCGGCGGGTGCGTGGGAAATCGCGACCCTGCTGCTCCTGGTGGTAGCCAACGACACCTTCGGCTACCTCGTGGGCGCCTCCCTGGGCAAGCATCCGATGGCCCCCAAGATCAGCCCCAAGAAGACCTGGGAAGGCTTCGCCGGCTCGATCGCCGGGGCCGTCGTCGTGGGCGTGCTCGCCATGATCTTCGTGCTGGGCGAACCGTGGTGGTTCGGCGTCGTGCTCGCCGTGGGCATGGTGGCAGCCGCCACCGCCGGCGACCTCGCCGAATCCATGGTCAAGCGCGAGCTCGGCATCAAGGACATGAGCAGCATCCTCCCCGGACACGGAGGCGTCATGGACCGGCTGGACTCGATTGTCTTCGCCTCGCCGGTGGCGTTCATCCTGTTCTCGGCCCTCACAGCCGCCTAGAAGCACCGGACCAGCACTTCCGGCGCCTAGAATGGTGCCGAGCAAACCAGCCGAACGGCATCAAAGGAACAAAGTAACAGTGGACATTCAACGGCAGATTCCTGCGTCTTTTGACCGCGTGCAGCGGAACCAGTATGGCTACAACGCCAGGCAGGTCGACGATTTCCTGCAGCGCGCACGGGTGTCATTCGAAGCTCCGTCCGCGGCCTCCCGCGCCATCAAGAGCTCGGACGTCCGCGCCGTGTCCTTCGATCCCGTGAAGGGCGGCTACGCCGCCGCCGGCGTGGACGCCGCGCTGGACCGGCTCGAAGACGCCCTCGCCCGGCGCGAGCGCGATGAGCTCGTTGCCGAACGCGGCGAGGATGCCTGGCTGCGCGAAATCGGCCGGCTCGCAGGCGTCCTGCGCGGGCGCCTGCACCGCCCGGACGGCCAGCGCTTCCGGCGCCCGTCCAAGCCCAAGGCCCGCAGTTACAACACCACCGACGTCGACGACCTCTGCCACGAGCTGATCGGCTACCTCGAGGAGGACCAGCCGCTGAGCGTGGACAACGTCCGGCGCGCCGTGTTCCGTCCCGCCGTGGGCCGGGAGGGCTACGAGGAAAGCCAGGTCGACGCATTCCTGGAGCGCGCCGTCGAGCTCATGGCGGCCATCGACTAGTCACGCCCCGCGCGGACCCACGCCTGGAGCCCCACCGGCCAACCACCCGCCCGGGTCACCGACGCCGGATCGCGACCGCCGGGTCAGCGTTGCCGGAGCCCCGCCCGGGTCAGCACGGCAGGGTCACCGTTCCGTCGCGAGCGGCCGTTCCGGAGTGTGCAGCCGCGTCATGAGCCGGGTGATGGTCCGGGGCACCCGGTTCCTGGTGGCCCGGGAAACCAGGACCGTCACGGCGAACGCGGCCGGCACCGTCCAAGCGGCGGGCTGTGCCAGCCACGACGGCGTCTGCGCAGCACCCAGCACCGAGCCGGCCACCATCGCACTGCCGCAGAGCACGCCGCCGGTCACCATGCCCGCGATAGCCCCGGCGTCCGTCAGCCCCCGCCACCAGATGCCCAGCAGCAGGACCGGGCAGATCGTGGACGCGGTAAAGGCAAACACAAGCCCCACGCTGCCGGCCAATGCCTGCGATTCGGTCATCGAGGCGATACCCAGCGGGACCAGGGCCGAGACCAGTGCTGCCAGCCGGAAGCCCCGGACACTGCCGCCGAACACGTCCTGGCTGATCACGCCGGCCAGCGAGACCACCAGGCCGGACGTCGTCGACAGGAACGCCCCGAACGCTCCGGCCACCACAAGCGCCGTCAGCAAGTCGCCGGCCACCCCGCCAATCATCCGGCCGGGCAGCAGCAGAACCAGGGCATCAGCCTGGCCGCTCCGGGCAAGGTCGGGGGCGAACGCTCGGCCGAGCATGCCGTACGCCGTCGGAAACAAGTAGAAGACGGACAGCAGGCCCAGGACAATCAGGGTGGTCCGGCGGGCGGAACGCCCGTCCGGGTTGGTGTAGAAACGGACCAGCACGTGCGGCAGCCCGAGCGTGCCAAAGAGCAGGGCCACCAGCAGCGAAATGATCTGGTAGGGGCCCGCGGGCGCCAGCGCCGTGGGGTTGGCCGTACTGGGCGGCGGTAACTCCGCCGCGGCGGAGTCCCCGCCGCCCACCACGAACAGCAGGAACACGATTGGCACCGCCAGCGCGGTGAGCTTGAGCCAGTACTGGAACGCCTGGACGAACGTGATGGAGCGCATCCCGCCGGCCACAACGGTGAAGCAGACGACTCCGACCACCGCCACCGGGCCCACCCACGCCGGCAGCCCGGTGGTGATCCGGATGGCCAGGGCAGCGCCGTGCAGCTGCGGGACGATGTAGAGCCAGCCGACCAGGACCACCACCAGGCTTGTGACGCGGCGGACGGCACGCGAATCGAGGCGCGCCTCGGTGAAGTCCGGAATCGTGTAGGCCCCGGACCGGCGCAGGGGAGCGGCGACGAACAGGAGCAGCATCAGGTAGCCGGCCGTGTACCCCACCGGATACCACAGGGCGTCGGTGCCGGAGAGCAGGATCAGCCCGGCGACCCCCAGGAAGCTGGCGGCCGAGAGGTACTCACCGCCGATCGCCGAGGCGTTCCACCACGGCTTGACCGTCCGGGACGCCACGTAGAAGTCTCCGGTGGTGCGCGAGATCCGCAGCCCGTAGAAACCGATGACTGCCGTGGCGAGCGAGACGGCGGCGAACGCCGCCACCCCGACGACGGGGTTCACGTTCCGCTCACCCGGCCCCGTGCGTGGCCGCCCGCCAGGCCGTTCACGTGGGCCCTCACCTGTCACTCACTTGTCGCCGGCGAGGTCCCGGTAGCGGGCCTCGTTCCTTGCCGCGGTCCGCACATACAGCCAGGCACTGAGACCGATCACCGGATAGATGCCGGCACCCAGCAGGACCCAGTCGAATGGCAGGCCTGCAATGGTGGAGTGCGCCAGGCCCGGGACCAGCCCCAGCACAAGCGGGAAAGCGAGCATGATCAGCAGGAATCCCAGGGCCACCACGAGGCCCAGCCGGAGCTGGGACCGGATGAGGGAGCGGACGAACAGCTGCCCGGCGTCGGATTCCTCTGCCGCCTCCTGTGAGGCCGCCGCAGAGCGCCCGCCGGTCAGGGCGGCGCTACCCGATGCGGCACTTCCCGGTGTGACACTTCCCGAAGTGACGCTGCGCGGCGCCGTGACCCGGACCCGCGTCATGCCTGCGGCCGGATACGGCTTGCTTCGAGCTTTTCCCGGACCGCCGGGAGGTGCCTGCGGCTAATGGGCAGTTCGGCCCCGGCCACGGTGACGCTGGGCCGCGCCGCGGCGAGCTTCATGTGGCTGATGTGGCCTAGGGCGGTCAGGTACGAGCGGTGGATGCGCAGGAACCCGGCGTCGGCCCACTGCTGCTCGAGGTCGGCCAGCGGAACCCTGATGAGGTAGCTGGCCTCCGCCGTGTGCAGCCGTGCATAATCGCCCTGCGCCTGAACGTACGTCACGTCCTCCCGCCGGATCATCTTGGTGGTCCCGCCCAGGTCCACGGTGATCATTTCCGGGGCCGGCGCGCCGTCCTTGAGCAGCTCGCTGATCCGGCCGATCGACTTCGCCAGCCGTTCGGCACGCACGGGTTTGAGGAGGTAGTCCACAGCCGCGAGCTCGAAGGCCTCCAGCGCGCAGTCCTCGTCCGCGGTGACGAAGACCACGGCGGGCGGGTGGGCGCTGCGGGAGATGACCCGGGCAATGTCCAGCCCGGACAGCGCCGGCATGTGGATGTCGAGGAAGATGACATCGACTTCTTCGGCCTCCAGTGCCCGCAGGGCCTCGGCGCCCGAGGAAGCGCGATGGATGGTGCCGATCCGGTCATCCCTGCCGAGCAGGAAAGCCAGTTCCTCAACGGCGGGGAGCTCGTCGTCGGCGACGAGGACGTTAATCATGCCACTAGCCTACTGCCGCGGCCATTGTGGCCGGCTCAGCCCGTCAGCCAACTGCCGCCGGGCACGACACCGCCGGGAACCGACCGGAAATCAGGCGTCGTGCCGGGGCTGGGACTTGGGGACGCGCATCGTGATCAGGGTGCCTTCGCCCGGTGCCGTCTCGATCACGAGGCCGTTATCGTCCCCGTACACCTGCCGCAGGCGGGCGTCGACGTTGCGCAATCCGACGTGGTCGCCGTCGCTGTGCCCGGCAAGGACGGAGCGGAGCTGGTCCGGGTCCATGCCCACGCCGTCGTCCTCGATCGTCACCTCCGCGAACGCCCCCGAGTCGTTCGCCGTGATGGAGATGTGCCCCGGGCCCTCCTTGGCCTCAAGGCCGTGCCGGACCGCGTTTTCCACCAGCGGCTGCAGGCTCAGGAAGGGAATCACCGTGCTCAGGACCTCCGGCGCGATCCGCAGGCTGACCTGCACGCGGTCGCCAAAGCGGGCCCGTTCCAGGAGCAGGTAGCGGTCGATGCAGCGCAGTTCCTCGGCCAGGGTAGTGAAGTCGCCGTGGCGGCGGAAGGAGTAGCGGGTGAAATCGGCGAACTCCACCACGAGCTCGCGCGCCCGGACCGGATCCGTGTTGATGAAGGAGGCGATCGCGTTCAGCGAGTTGTAAATGAAGTGCGGGCTGATCTGGGCGCGGAGGGCCCGGACTTCCGCCTCCATCAAGAGGGTGCGGGAGGCGTCGAGCTCGGCGAGTTCCACCTGGGTGGCCACCCAGTCAGCCACCTCGCCGGTGGCGCGGACCAGTCCGGCGCCGGCGGCCGGCGCGAAGGCGGCCACCACACCCACCACACGCGCGCCGGTTTTGATCGGGGCGATCACGACGGCGCGCTCCACCTCCGGCGCCAGCGTCACGCCGCCGTCGCCGGCGGCCAGGAGCTGGAGTTCGCCCGCCGGAATGACGGCGAGGTGGCCGCCGTCGAACACTTTTGACGCGAGCCCCATCAGGGCAGGTTTGAGTTCCTCGCCGGCGCCGTCCCACGCGAGCACGCCGGTTGTATCCGTGATGGCCAGGGCGTCACAGCCCAGGAGGCTGCGCAGCTGTTTGCTGGCCTTGGCCGCGCCGGCCGGGTTCAGGCCGGTCCTCAGGTGCTGGCCGGCACGGGATGCGGCATGCAGCGTCTGGTAGGTGGCCCGCTCCGCATCGGTGCCGAGATCGCGGAAGGACCGGAGGACCTTGAGTCCCACGGCGACGACGGCGGCGATCGCCAGGGCAATCACCGCGACTGCGGCGGCGGTGAGCAGGGGAGAATCCGGCATGGTGCCAGCCTACCGCCGGGGTTCCTTTCGGCGGCCGGGGGCGCCGTTTGGCGCAGCGTCGGGACCGCTGAGCGACGCAGGCCGCCGCGGCTGTGGCAGGTAACCCGCGTCACGGTGCACAGTGATTGCAGTCACATCGGCAGGATGGGTTGCAGGGTGCGTCCCACGCACACCACGGCAGCCGGTGTGGACTCACCAGTCTCAATGAGGAGGAACCGATGGGTCACGACGCCCAAGAAACGGACGCTGCGGCGGCCGTGGACTTCAAGGAAGTCCAGTCGACGGAGCAGTTCCAGGAACTGCGCAAACGTCACCGCAGCTTTGTCTTCCCGCTCTCCATTGCCTTTCTGCTCTGGTACTTCGCCTATGTCCTGCTGGCCGACTACGCGGTGGGATTCATGTCGATCAAGGTTTGGGGCAACATCAACGTCGGCCTGATCCTGGGCCTGCTGCAGTTCGTCTCCACGTTCGCGATCACCGGCTGGTACGTCAGCTATTCGAACCGCAAGCTGGACCCTATTGCCTCCGAGATCCGCCAGGAAATCGAGGGGCACGAATTCGACAAGCACGGCAACCCGGTTGGGGGGACAGCAAAATGACACTCATGGTTCCCGCAGTAAACGTTGCGGATCTCAAGGACACCACCCTGCTGAACATGGGCATCTTCGCCCTCTTCGTCGCGATCACCATGGTCATCGTGATCAGGGCCAGCCGCAACAACAAGACGGCAGCCGACTACTACGCCGCCGGACGTTCCTTCACAGGCCCGCAGAACGGCACCGCCATCGCCGGCGACTACCTCTCCGCAGCGTCCTTCCTCGGCATCACCGGAGCCATCGCCATCAACGGCTACGACGGCTTCATGTACTCCATCGGCTTCCTCGTCGCCTGGCTCGTCGCCTTGCTGCTCGTCGCCGAACTGCTCCGCAACACCGGCAAGTTCACCATGGCCGATGTCCTGTCCTTCCGGCTCAAGCAGCGCCCCGTGCGCATCGCGGCGGCCATCTCCACGCTGGCCGTCTGCTTCTTCTACCTGCTGGCCCAGATGGCCGGTGCCGGCAGCCTCATCTCGCTGCTCCTGGGCATCAGCGACTGGGGCGGACAAGCCCTGGTGATCATCGTCGTCGGCGCCTTGATGATCATGTACGTCCTGATCGGCGGCATGAAGGGCACCACCTGGGTGCAGATCATCAAGGCCATGCTCCTGATCGCCGGAGCCGCCGTCATGACCTTCTGGGTCCTCGCGATCTACGGCTTCAACCTCTCGGACCTGCTGGGCGGCGCGGTGGAAACCTCGGGCAACCCGAACCTGCTCAACCCGGGACTGCAGTACGGCAAGACTGAGACCTCCAAGATCGACTTCCTGTCCCTCGGCCTGGCCCTGGTACTCGGCACCGCAGCCCTGCCGCACGTGCTGATGCGCTTCTACACGGTTCCGACCGCAAAGGAAGCCCGAAAGTCCGTGGTGTGGTCCATCTGGCTCATCGGCATCTTCTACCTGTTCACCCTGGTCCTCGGCTACGGCGCAGCTGCGCTCGTGGGAGCCGACACCATCAAGGCCGCCCCGGGCGGCGTCAACTCGGCCGCGCCGCTGCTCGCCTTCCACCTCGGCGGTCCGCTGCTCCTGGGCTTCATCTCGGCGGTGGCCTTCGCGACCATCCTGGCCGTCGTCGCCGGCCTGACGATCACCGCGGCGGCATCCTTCGCACACGACATCTACGCCAGCGTCATCGCCAAGGGGAAGGCCGACGCCGCCACCGAGGTCAAGGTTGCCCGCCGCACCGTGGTGGTGATCGGGCTGCTGGCCATCGCCGGCGGCATCTTCGCCAACGGACAAAATGTCGCGTTCCTCGTGGCGCTCGCCTTCGCCGTGGCTGCCTCCGCCAACCTTCCGACCATCCTCTACTCGCTGTTCTGGCGCCGGTTCACCACCCAGGGAGCCCTGTGGAGCATGTACGGCGGATTGTCCGCGGCCATCATCCTGATTGCGCTCTCCCCGGTGGTTTCCGGGGCCAAAACGTCGATGATCCCCGGCGCCAACTTCGCCATCTTCCCGCTGAGCAACCCGGGCATCGTCTCCATCCCGCTCGCGTTCTTCCTGGGCTGGCTGGGCACCGTCTTGGACAAGCGGAAGGAAGACGCCACAAAGCAGGCCGAAATGGAGGTCCGTTCCCTGACCGGGGTGGGCGCCGAAAAGGCTACCAACCACTAGGAAGGCCGCACCAACAGAGAAGCTCCCGTGCAGCAGCACGGGAGCTTCTCCCATGGATGGGCGCCAGCTTGGACTGAGCTTTCCGAGGTCAGCGCTGAGGTCTCAGCCGAATGTTCACCATTTTCAGCTCGTCGTGGCCCTCGAAGCGGTAGGCCAGCTCCACGCTTTTCGTGTCGCAGTCGATCGTTCCAGCGACGTCGGCGGCGTTGGAGCCGTTGTTGGAGCTGACGTTGAGGGTTGAAAAGTTCGGTTTACAGCTGCCGTCAAGCTCCAGGCTCTGCACGCCGGCGGCGAACTCCTCCGGGGAAATCTTCCGCATGAGGGCCGGATCCAGGTACTTCTCGTAGGCGGTGCTGACCTCGCCGGCGATGATCAGCTTCGTGAAATCGTCCGCGATGCCCCGTGCCTGGTTGGTGGCTCCGCCCACCACGTTGAGCAGGACGACGACGCCGGCACTCACCAGCAGGAGCACACCGCCGACGATCCCGAGGACAATCCACAGGGCCTTGCGGCTCTTTTTCGGGGGCGGCTGGGCGGCGCCGCCGTAGTAGGGCGGCGGCTGCCCCGGCCCGCCGTAGTAAGGAGGTGCGCCGCCGCCGGGTGGCGGGTAGCTGGGTGCCGCGACGGTCGCGGGTGGTGGGTAGCTGGGTGCCGCGTAGTTGGGCACCGCGGCGTCCGCGGGGGGCCCGGGCGGCGGGGCGTAGTACGGAACGGGCGGCTGGCCGGGCGCCGGGTGGCCGGGTGCAGGCTCATGCCCGGGCTGCGGCGGTACCGGGCGGTGTGGTTCCTCGGGACTGCTCACGGTTCAAGCCTTTCCGGCAGTCCAGACAAGCCACTGCCTGTTGCTCTGGGCCGCGTGCGCGGACCCAAGGACTCAGGGGGACCCAACGGACACAGCCTAGCGCCGCGGCCGCCCACGGCACAGATGAAAAGCGGATCAGTTATCGGCGGATCCGCGCTCCAGCAGGGGCTGAATCCGGAACGGGATCAGCTCGCCCATCGCCAGTGCGGTATCGGTCCGGTCCACGCCGTCGCACGCCAGTATCTTGCCGTTGATCCGGAACAGGTCCTCGGCGTCGAGCGCCACCACCCGCAGGAGCAGATCGGCCGAGCCCGTCAGGCCGTAGCCCTCCAGGATTTCCGGAATCCCGGCGAGCTCGACGGCGAGGGGTCCGAGCTTCTGCTGCTGGACGTGGACGGAGATGAAAGCCATCAGCGGGTATCCCAGGGACACCGGGTTGATCCGCCGCTCGAAGGAGAGGAACACGTGCTTCTTCTCCAGCTGGGCCATCCTGGCCTGCACCGTATTGCGCGAGAGTCCGAGCTTCTGGGCGAGGGCAACCACGGTCCGCCGGGGGTCCCGCGCCATGGCCGAAAGCAGGCGGGTGTCAGTGCCATCCAAGGTTTGCATAATGCGCAAGATTAGCACGGTTGACGGACGCCAAACAGGGCATAATGCTCAATATTTTTGAGGGTGGTTGTACCCGATGAGCATTGTGAGTAGGGTCACAATTATCCGGGGCAACGGCGCCCGGGCGGCTGGCGCGCCGCGGGATCACGAGTCCTGCGAGTTCCGGTCAGACGACGTCAGAAGGTGCGGACAACAGTGTTTACCGACGACGCGGGCAAGGGCGGCATTGCCGCCGGGGGCCCCGGAAACAGTGAAAATTCTATGAGGCGGACGGGCGGCGACCTCGTCCAGCTCATCACCCCGGCGGGCGAGCGCATCAGCCATCCCGAGTTCGATCCCTGGCTCCAGGACGTCAGCGATGAGCAGCTCTGCGCGCTCTATGAGGACATGGTGGTCATCCGCCGGATCGATGCCGAAGCCACGGCCCTCCAGCGGCAGGGCGAACTGGCACTGTGGCCGCCACTGCTCGGCCAGGAAGCATCCCAGATCGGCTCGGCCCGCGCCCTCCGCGAGGACGACTTTGTCTTCCCCAGCTACCGCGACAACGGCGTCGCCTACTGCCGGGGAGTGAAGCCGGAGGACCTCGTCCGTGCCTGGCGGGGCAACGCCTCCGCCGGCTGGGACCCGTTCACCGTCAACGTTGCTACCCAGCAGATCATCATCGGCGCGCAGAGCCTGCACGCCACGGGCTACGCCATGGGCATCCAGAACGACGGTGCCGACTGCGTCGCCGTGGCCTACTTCGGCGACGGCGCCACGAGCGAAGGCGACGTCAACGAAGCCATGGTCTTCGCCGCGAGCTTCCAGGCGCCTGTCGTCTTCATCTGCCAGAACAACCACTGGGCCATTTCCGAACCCGTCCGGCTGCAGTCCCACATCCAGCTCGCGGACCGCGCCTCAGGCTTCGGCATCCCCAGCATGCGGGTAGACGGCAACGATGTCCTCGCCGTCATGGCAGCCACCCGCATTGCCCTGGACCGTGCCCGGCGCGGCGGCGGCCCCACCTTCATCGAGGCCGTGACCTACCGGATGGGCCCGCACACGACGGCGGACGACCCCACCCGCTACCGGGATGCCAACGAACTCGAGGACTGGGCCGCCAAGGACCCGATCAGCCGGATGAAGTCGCTGCTCGAGCGCAAGGGACTGCTGACCGCGGACCTCGAGGCCGACGTCGCCGCGCAAGCTGACGCAGTGGCCAAGGAACTCCGGGCCGGGACCATCAACATGCCCGAGCCGCAGCCGCTGGATATCTTCAAACACGTGTACAGCACGCCCAACTCCTGGCTGGACCGCCAGCAGGAGCACTACTCCCGTTACCTGGCTTCCTTCGGCGATCCCGCAGAAGCCGCTTCTGAAGAAGGTGCACGCTGATGACGCAGATGACCTTTGCCCGAGCCATCAATTCGGGCCTGCGCAAGTCCCTCGAAAACGATCCCAAGGTGGTCCTGATGGGCGAGGACATCGGCGCCCTTGGCGGTGTCTTCCGTGTCACGGACGGGCTGCAGAAAGACTTTGGGAAGCACCGCGTCGTGGATACCCCGCTTGCCGAGTCCGGCATCATGGGCACCGCCGTCGGCCTGGCATACCGCGGCTACCGTCCGGTGGTGGAGATCCAGTTCGACGGTTTCATCTACCCGGCGTTCGACCAGATCGTCAGCCAGGTCGCCAAGATGCACTACCGCACCCAGGGCGCCGTCAAGATGCCCATCACCATCCGCGTGCCGTTCGGCGGCGGCATCGGCTCGCCGGAGCACCACTCGGAATCGCCCGAGGCCTACTTCACCCACACCTCGGGGCTGCGCGTGATCAGCGTGTCCAACCCCCAGGACGCCTACACCATGATCCAGCAGGCCATCGCCTCCGACGATCCCGTCCTGTACTTCGAGCCCAAGCGGCGCTACCACGACAAGGGCGAGGTGGACGAGAGCGTCGACCTGAGTTCTGCCTTGTCCATGGAAAAGGCCCGCGTTGTCACCGAGGGCAAGGACGTCACCCTTGTGGCCTACGGCCCGCTGGTCAAGACCGCCCGCGACGCCGCCATGGCGGCCGCCGACGAAGGCATCTCGGTTGAGGTCATCGACCTGCGCTCGCTGGCACCACTGGACTTCGCCACCCTTGAGGCCTCGGTCCGCAAGACCGGCCGTCTGGTCATCACGCACGAGGCCAGCCAGTCCGGCGGCCTCGGCGCCGAAGTCGCCGCGAGCATCACCGAGCGCTGCTTCTACCACCTCGAGGCCGCTCCCGTTCGCGTGACCGGCTTCGATGTTCCCTACCCTTACTCCAAGCTGGAAATGCACCACCTGCCGGGCCTTGACAGGATTCTCGACGGCGTCGACCGTGCCCTCGGCCGCCCCAACTCCCTCAGCGGGCTGGAAGGATGAGCGCCACTATGATCAAGGAATTCAGGCTCCCGGACCTCGGCGAGGGACTGACGGAATCGGAAATCGTCGCCTGGAAGGTCGCGGTAGGGGATACCGTCACCCTCAACCAGATCATCGCCGAGGTAGAGACGGCCAAGGCCGTCGTGGAGCTGCCCTCGCCGTTTGCCGGCGTTGTCGCGGCCCTGCATGAACAGCCCGGCACCGTTGTTGAGGTCGGGAAGCCGATCGTCTCCTTCGAGATCGAGGGCGACGACGGCGCCGCCGGTTCCGCCGGTGCCGGTGCGGACGGGGCCGCCGCCGGCAAGCGTGAGCCGAACCTCGTGGGCTATGGCGCCGTCCTGGAAGCCTCCGGCCGGCCGGCCCGCCGCGCCCGCACCTTCGCGGCCCCGGCGGCCCCTCGGGCCGTCGCGGCCGAACCGGTGGCACCAGTCCGTGCAGCCGAGCTAGTGGCACCGGTCCGTGCTGCTGGGCCGGCCGAAACCCAGCCGGTCGAAACCTCGCCGGCCGCAACCACAGCTGGCGACATGTCGCCGGGGGAGCGCCCGCGGTCCACGCCTCCGGTGCGCAAGCTGGCCAAGGATCTCGGCGTCGACCTCGAGGCCGTGACCGGTACCGGGGAGCGCGGGCTCATCACCCGCGACGATGTGCTGAACTTCGTCGGCGGCGGGGAGCTGCCCGCGGCCGCCCAGGAACCCGCCGGTGCGACGGCGCAGGCCGCAGGGCTTGTCCAGGCCCCGGGCGAGCGCGAGACCCGCACGCCGATCAAGGGCGTGCGGAAGTTCACGGCCGCCGCCATGGTGGCCAGTGCCTTCACCGCGCCGCACGTCACCGAGTTCCTGACCGTCGACGTTACGCCCACGATGGAGCTGCTGGCACGGCTCAAGGCCAGCCGCGCGTTCGCCGGGTACAAGCTCACCCCGCTGACCCTCGTGTCCAAGGCCGTGCTGATTGCGTTGCGCAACCACCCGACCCTCAACGCCCGGTGGGACGAGGCCAACCAGGAGATCATCCAGTTCAACTACGTGAACCTGGGCATCGCGGCCGCGACACCGCGGGGGCTGACCGTTCCGAACATCAAGGACGCGGACCGGATGTCCCTCATGGATCTCTCCTCCGCCCTGACGGAACTGACGGACACGGCCCGGGCCGGGAAGACAAGCCCTGAGGCGCTCTCCGGCGGCACGATCTCCATCACGAACATCGGCGTCTTCGGCATTGACGCCGGCACGCCCATCCTGAATCCGGGCGAGGCAGCCATCCTGGCCCTCGGCGCGGTCCGGAAGATGCCGTGGGAGTACAAGGACGAAGTCGCGCTGCGCCAGGTCATGACGCTCAGCCTGTCCTTCGACCACCGGCTGGTCGACGGCGAGCAGGGCTCGCGGTTCCTCCAGGACCTCGGGGCCATGCTGGCCGATCCGGGCATGGTCCTCGCGATGGTCTAGGTCCCTGCGACACAGCTGCCGGCTGCCCCGACCGAAAGGAGGGGGCGGCCGGCAGCTTCGTGGTGTGCGGGGCCGACCCGCGGACCCGGGAGGGCGCCCGGGACCGGGGAGTTGCTTAGCCGAGCGGCTCGGCGGGGGCCGGTGCCAGGAGCGCGGCCAGCGCCATGCTTTCCAGCAGCGGCCTGGCGCGGCGGACGCCGATGCGGCGTCCATGGCTGCGCACCGAGTGCGGGGTCGAATTGATCAGCCCGAACGTGGCGTGCGCGCGCATCCGCAGTTCGGCGGCCTCCGTGCCCTCGTGCAGTCCGGCCAGCACATCCACCCAGAGTTCAACATAGTTGCGCTGAAGCGTGCGGACCTCGGCCTGGTCCTCGCCGGCCAGGTTGCTGAAATCCTGGTCCTGGACCCGGATGACGTCCGGGTTGCTCAGGGCAAAGTCGACGTGGAAGGCCACCAGCCCGCCCAACGCCGCCAGATCGCCGTCGGAATCGGCCACCACCTTGCGGCCGCCGTCTAGCAGGTCCTGGCTGACACTGAGCAGCAGGGCGCCGAGGACGGCCTGCTTGCCGGCGAAGTGACGGTAGACCGCCGGTCCGCTGACGCCGGCCGCGGCCCCGAGATCCTCCAGGGAAACGCGGTTGAAGCCCTCCAGGGCAAAGAGCGCAGCGGCGGCGGACAAGAGGGCCTGCCGCCTGTTCGCCTTCGCCTGGCTGCGCTGTGTCGAGGCTGGCTGGGTTGAGGCTGCCTGGGCTGACGGAAGCTGGGCAGTCTGGCTGGGCTCGGTCACCGGCGCATCCCCTCGTTGCAAAATGATCCCTGTGTTGGACATCACAGTTAATAGAGACTAACCTAAAACTCAGTTATGCGGTACTAACCGAAATAGTCGGGCGGCCTGAGTTGCCGCTCCGGCGCGCAAGTCCGCGCAGGTCAGGGAACGGAAGCAGTCAATGGAGACAATCGCCAGCCGGGTGGATGCGACGAGCACCGCCTACGCCGCGAACCGGGAGGCCCAACTGGGGCTGGCCGGCGAGCTGAGGGAACGGCTCGCCACCGCCGCGCTGGGCGGGCCCGCGAAGTCCCGGGAACGCCACGTGGCGCGCGGCAAGCTCCTGCCGCGCGAGCGCATTGACCAGCTGCTCGACGACGGCAGCCCCTTCCTGGAGATCGCCCCGCTGGCCGCGGACGGCATGTACGACGGCGACTCGCCCGGTGCAGGCGTCATTGCCGGCATCGGGCTGGTGCACGGCCGCCAGGTGCTGGTTATTTCCAACGACGCCACAGTCAAGGGCGGCACCTATTATCCGATGACGGTGAAGAAGCACCTCCGCGCGCAGGAAATCGCGCTGGAGAACCGGCTGCCCTGCATCTACCTCGTGGACTCCGGCGGGGCGTTCCTGCCCAAGCAGGACGAGGTCTTCCCGGACAAGGAACACTTCGGCCGGATCTTCTTCAACCAGGCGAGGATGTCCGCGGCGAAGATCCCACAGATCGCGTCCGTGATGGGCTCCTGCACCGCGGGCGGCGCGTACGTTCCGGCGATGAGCGACGAGACCGTGATTGTCCGCAACCAGGGCACCATCTTCCTGGGCGGCCCGCCGCTGGTGAAGGCCGCGATCGGCGAAATCGTCACGGCGGAGGAACTCGGCGGCGGCGACGTGCACTCGAAGATTTCCGGGGTCACGGACCACCTGGCCGAGAACGATGAGCATGCCCTCCAGATCGTCCGGGACATCGTCTCCACCCTGCCGAAGCCTGCCGCGCCCGTCTGGGACGTGGACACCGCCGTCRAGCCCGTTGCCGACCCGGACGAGCTCTACGGTGCCGTGCCCACGGACGTCAACGCCCAGTACGACGTGCGTGAGGTCATCGCCCGGCTGGTCGACGGCAGCCGGTTCCACGAGTTCAAGAAGAACTACGGCACCACCCTGGTCACGGGCTTCGCCAAGCTGCACGGCCACCCCGTGGGCATCGTGGCGAACAACGGCGTGCTGTTCAGCGAGTCCTCCCTCAAGGGAGCGCACTTCATCGAACTGTGCGACCAGCGCGGGATCCCGCTGATCTTCCTGCAGAACCTCTCCGGCTTCATGGTCGGCAAGGACTACGAGCAGGGCGGCATCGCCAAGAACGGCGCCAAGATGGTCACCGCCGTCGCCACCGCCCGCGTGCCCAAGCTGACCGTCGTGATCGGCGGATCCTTTGGCGCCGGGAACTACTCGATGTGCGGGCGCGCCTACTCCCCGCGCTTCCTGTGGATGTGGCCGGCGTCGCGGATCTCCGTGATGGGCGGCAACCAGGCCTCCAGCGTGCTCGCCACCGTGAAGCGGGACCAGTACGAGGCCCGCGGCGAGGAATGGTCCGCCGCGGACGAGGAAGCCTTCAAAGCCCCCATCAAAGCCCAGTACGAGGACCAGGGCAGCCCCTACTATTCCACCGCCCGCCTCTGGGACGACGGCGTGATCGACCCCGCGGACACCCGCACCGTCCTGGGACTGGCGCTCGACGTCGTCTCCCGCACCCCGCTGCCGGAGACCTCCTTCGGCCTCTTCCGGATGTGAGCCAGCCATGAATCTTTCTTCGCCGACCATCTCTTCGCCCGCCACGCCTTCCGTGGCCGCCCCTCCAGCCACCTCCACAACCGGCACCCCGTTGTTCGGCACCGTGCTCGTCGCCAACCGTGGCGAGATCGCCTGCCGCGTCATCCGGACCCTGCGCGCCCTCGGCATCCGTTCGGTCGCCGTCTATTCCGACGCCGACGCCGGCGCGCGGCACGTGCGGGAAGCCGACGTGGCGGTCCGGATCGGCCCCGCAGCGGCCACCGAGAGCTACCTCAAGATCGAGGCCATCATCCAGGCCTGCCGCGACACCGGCGCCGAGGCCGTGCACCCGGGTTACGGCTTCCTGAGCGAGAACGTCGACTTCGCCCGTGCCCTCGAAGCCGCCGGGATCACGTTCATCGGCCCCGGCGTCGAGTCCCTCAACGTCATGGGCGACAAGATCCGCTCCAAGAACCACGTCACCGGCTACGGCGTCCCCGTGGTGCCGGGCATCGCTGAACCCGGCATGAGTGACGCGCAGCTGATCGAGGCCGCGGCCGGCGTCGGGTTCCCGCTGCTGATCAAGCCTTCCGCCGGCGGCGGCGGGAAGGGCATGCACATCGTCGAGCGCGCCGAGGACCTGGAAGCCACCCTGGCCACCGCACGGCGGGTCGCCGCGAGTGCGTTCGGCGACGACACCTTGTTCCTGGAACGGCTCGTGCTCACGCCGCGGCACATCGAGGTCCAGATCCTGGCGGACAACCACGGCAACGTCATCCACCTGGGGGAGCGCGAGTGCTCGCTGCAGCGCCGCCACCAGAAGGTCATCGAGGAAGCACCGTCCCCGCTGCTGGAATCCCTGCCCGACGGAGCGGAGATCCGCGCCCGGATCGGCGAGGCCGCCTGCCAGGCCGCGCGCAGCGTCCACTACTCCGGCGCCGGGACCGTGGAATTCCTGGTCTCGGACGCCGCCCCGGACGAGTTCTTCTTCATGGAGATGAACACCCGCCTGCAGGTCGAACACCCGGTCACCGAGATGGTCACCGGCATTGACCTCGTCGAATGGCAGGTGCGCATCGCCGCCGGCGAGGAACTCACGGTGACCCAGGCCGACGTCGTCCTGACCGGCCACTCGGTGGAGGCACGCGTCTACGCCGAGGTGCCGGAGAAGAACTTCCTGCCGTCCGGCGGTGAAGTGCTGCTGCTGGACGAATTGCCCGGCCCGGCCCAGCGCCCGAGTGCTCCGGCCCGCAACGAAGTCGAAACGGCCCACGGCCGCGTCCGGGTGGACTCCGCCCTCCTCCACGGACTCGAGATCTCCTCCAGCTACGATCCGATGATTTCCAAGGTCATTGCCTGGGGCCAAGACCGAACGACTGCCCTCGATACCTTGGACGAGGCGCTCGCCGGGTACACAGTGCTGGGCATCGATACCAATGTTGAATATCTCCGGCTGCTGGTCAACGACGCCGACGTCCGCGCCGGCCGGCTCGACACCGGCCTGATCGAACGCAAGATGCCGGAATTCAGCTTCCGGCGGGTGGGCGACAGCGAACTTGTGGTCGCCGCACTGTACGCCTCGGCCATGGCGGAGGAAGCCAAGCAGGAGGAGCGTGAAGGCAGCCCGTGGCAGCGCCGCGACGGCTGGCGGATCGGTGCGCCGGCGCCGCTCCGGATCAGCCTGGGAACCCCCGACGGGGGCGTCGCCACAGTGGAGGTGAGGGGCCCGGTCGCGGGGGAGCAAGTCACTGTAAGCGTTAACGGAGGTCCGCAGCTCACAGCCTTCATGGAGTTCACCGCGCGGGATCGCCCGGTGCTCACCCTCGAGGGCGAGACCAGCAGTTATGCACTTGCACCCGTTCGCACCGGGCGTCCCGCCCAGAGCTGGATGGTTCCCGATCCCCGCGTCCTGTCGGAAATCTTCCTCGGCAGCAAGGGCTGGTCCTGCCGCCTTGAGGTGCTCACCCGGGAGACCCGGCTCGCCCGGGTGCTGGCGGCGATCGAACGCGAGGAAGGCGCCGCCGACCCGGCGGTGCGCTCGCCGATGCCCGGCACCGTGGTGTCCGTGTCCGTCGGCAACGGCGACACCGTGGAGGCCGGCCAGGTCCTGCTCTCGGTGGAAGCCATGAAGATGGAGCACCAGCTCGTGGCGCCCCTGGACGGAACCGTCCACATCAGCGTCGGCTCCGGCGACCTCGTCAAGGCCGACCAGGTGCTGGCGACGATCCACCCCGCCGTCCCGACGGAGCCCTCGAAAGCCGAGGACACGATCGAGGAAGCCGTCATCGCGATGGGCGCCGCCGAATGACCGCACCCTACTGACACCACCGCCCTCACCCCGGCTGACCAACCACAGCGCAGCCAACACCCCTTTTCACCAGACCACAGATGTACCTCAGAAACAGGAGTCACCCCATGGCAGATTTTGAACTCAGCGAGGACTACCAGATCCTTAGCGACACCGTCCGCGAATTCGCCGACGAAGTGGTGGCCCCTGTCTCCGCCAAGCACGACGAAGAGCACAGCTTCCCCTACGAGGTCGTCTCCCAGATGGCGGACATGGGCCTGTTCGGCCTGCCGTTCCCGGAAGAGTTCGGCGGCATGGGCGGGGACTACTTCGCCCTGGCCCTGGCCCTGGAACAGCTCGGCCGGGTGGACCAGTCTGTCGCGATCACCCTCGAGGCCGGCGTCTCGCTCGGTGCGATGCCGATCCACCGCTTCGGCAACGAGGCGCAGAAGCAGGAATGGCTGCCGCTGCTGGCCTCCGGCAAGGCGCTCGCCGGCTTCGGCCTGACCGAGCCCGAGGCAGGCTCGGACGCCGGCGGGACGAAGACCACAGCCAAACTGGGCGGCGGAGAGTGGGTCATCAACGGCAACAAGGAGTTCATCACCAACTCCGGCACCGACATCACCAGGCTCGTCACCGTCACCGCGGTCACCGGCCAGGAGGAACGCGCGGACGGCAGCATCAAGAAGGAAATCTCCACCATCCTGGTGCCCACCAACACTCCGGGCTTCACCGCGGAAAAGGCCTACAACAAGGTCGGCTGGAACGCCTCGGACACCCACCCGCTGACATTCAACAACGTCCACGTCCCCGAGGAGAACCTCCTCGGCACCCAGGGCCGCGGCTACGCCAACTTCCTCTCCATCCTGGACGAAGGCCGGATCGCGATCGCGGCCCTGGCCGTCGGTGCGGCCCAGGGCTGCGTGGACCAGTCCGTGAAATACGCCAAGGAACGCAGCGCGTTCGGGCAGAACATCGGCAAATACCAGGCCATCGCATTCAAGATCGCCCGGATGGAAGCCCGCGCCCACACGGCCCGCCTGGCCTACTACGACGCGGCCGCCCGGATGCTTGCCGGCAAGCCGTTCAAGACGCAGGCGGCCATCGCTAAGATGGTCGCAGGCGAGGCAGCCATGGACAACGCGCGGGACGCCACCCAGGTGTTCGGCGGCTATGGCTTCATCAACGAATTCACCGTGGCGCGCCACTACCGCGACTCCAAGATCCTTGAAGTCGGCGAGGGCACCACGGAGGTCCAGCTGATGCTGATCGCCCGCGAACTGGGACTGTAGCCGGCCGGAAGGATCACCGATGATCAACAAAGTTGTTGCCAGCGCCGCCGAGGCTGTCGCGGACATCCACGACGGCGCCTCGCTCGCCGTCGGCGGGTTCGGGCTGTGCGGCATTCCCGTGACGCTGATCGAGGCCCTGCATGAGCGCGGTGCCACGGACCTGGAAACCGTCAGCAACAACTGCGGCGTCGACGACTGGGGCCTCGGGATCCTGCTCAAGGACGGCCGGATCCGGCGCACCATCAGCTCCTACGTGGGGGAGAACAAGGAGTTCGCCCGGCAATACCTTTCCGGCGAGCTGGAGGTGGTCCTCACCCCGCAGGGCACGCTGGCCGAAAAGCTGCGCGCCGGCGGCGCGGGCATCCCCGCGTTCTACACCCCGGCCGGCGTCGGCACCCAGGTGTCCGACGGTGGGCTGCCGCAGAGGTACGACGCCGAGGGCAACGTCGCGATTGCCTCCGCCCCGAAGGAAGTCCGCAGCTTCCACGGCGCCGAGTACGTGCTGGAGGAATCGCTGACGCCCGACTTCGGCCTCGTGCACGCCTGGAAGGGTGACCGCCACGGCAACCTCGTCTTCCACGCCACGGCCATGAACTTCAACCCGCTGTGCGCCATGGCAGGGAAGATCACCATCGCCGAGGTCGAGGAGCTCGTGCAGCCGGGGGAGCTGGACCCGGAGCACGTCCACGTCCCGGGGATCTTCGTCCAGCGCGTGGTTCTCGCCCCGCAGGGCGAGAAACGCATTGAGAAGCGGACGGTTGCGGTGGCCACCGGCGCCTCCGGCACACCAAAACTGTCGCCGGAGCAGGCAGGAGCCTAGCCGTGGAAACGAACAAAGCCGCAGAGGCCCCGCCCCGTCCCGAGGCCGTGCGCCACGAATACCGGCGCTCCGCCGTCGAACACGCCGCCGGTGCTGAGGGCAAGGGCTGGACCCGCAATGAACTCGCGGCCCGCGTTGCGCAGGAACTGCACAACGGCCAGTACGTCAACCTCGGCATCGGCATGCCGACGCTGATACCCAACTACATTCCGGCCGGCGTCGAGGTGGTGCTGCATTCGGAGAACGGCATCCTTGGCGTTGGGCCGTACCCGGCCGAGGATGAAGTCGACCCGGACCTGATCAATGCCGGCAAGGAAACCGTCACGGTCAACAAGGGCGCGGCGTTCTTCGATTCCGCCGCCTCCTTCGGCATGATCCGGGGCGGCCACGTCGACGTGGCCGTGCTCGGCGCCATGGAGGTCGCCGTCAACGGCGACCTCGCCAACTGGATGATCCCGGGCAAGATGGTCAAGGGCATGGGCGGCGCGATGGACCTGGTATTCGGGGCCAAGAAGGTGATCGTGATGATGGATCACGTGGACCGCAACGGCAAGCCGAAAATCGTGGAAACCTGCACGCTGCCGTTGACCGGCAAAGGCTGCGTGGACCGGATCATCACCGACCTCGCCGTGATCGACGTCGTGACCGAGGGCGGGAAGTCCCGGCTGGTGCTGCGCGAACTGGCGCCGAACGTGTCCGTGGAGGACGTCGTGGCGGCCACCGGAGCCGAACTCTTTGAGGAAGACCAGGAACTGACCGTATGAGTGATGCAGGCACGACTTCACCGGGCACAGGCGCGCACCCGGGTACCGGCACCCCCCGGGTGATTGAGCAGCGCGGCCTCTATTTCGATGAGCTGGAGGAGGGCGTGGTCTACGCCCACCGGCCGGGCCGGACGGTCACGGAGACGGATAACGTCCTGTTCACTACCATGACCATGAACACCCAGGCCCTGCACCTCGACGCGGCCTGGAGCGCCGGGCAGCCCTTCGGCCAGCGGCTGATGAATTCGATGTTCACCCTGGCCACCGTGGTGGGCCAGTCCGTGCCGCAGCTGACCCAGGGCACCATCATCGCCCAGCTCGGCCTGACGGATGTGTCTTTTCCGCACCCGCTGTACCACGGGGACACCCTGTACACGGAGACGGTGGTGACCGGGAAGAGGCTGTCCGCGTCCCGGCCGGGGCAGGGCATCGTGACCATGCAGCACACCGGACGGAACCAGCACGGGGACGTGGTGGCGCTCGCCGCCCGCAGTTGCCTGATGTGGACACGCGAGGCCCACGCCGCTGCCGAGCTGGAAGCGGCGCGAAAGGGGAGAATAGAGACATGAGTTTCCTGATGGGCCCTGCCCTGCTGTTCTGCCCCGCCGACCGCCCCGAGCGGTACCAGAAAGCCTCGGAACGCGCCGATACCGTGATCGTGGACCTTGAGGACGCCGTCGCCCCTGCCGACAAGCAGCGGGCCCGCGGTGCCATCCTTGCCCAGCTCGGCGCCACCGGCGACGTCCCGGAACTGGATCCGTCCCGCACGATCGTCCGGGTCAACCCGGCCGGCACGGACGAGTTCGAGAAGGACCTGCACTGCCTCAAGCACACGCCTTACCGGCACATCATGCTGGCCAAGGCGGAGAGCGCTGCCCAGCTGAGGGAACTCGAGGGCTACAGCGTAATTGCCCTCTGCGAGACGGCCGCCGGCGTCCTCAACGCCGCCGCCATCGCCGCCGAGCCCAATGTGGTGGCCCTGATGTGGGGTGCGGAGGACCTGCTGGCATCGCTTGGCGGAACCTCGAGCCGGGCGGAGGACGGCAGCTACCGGGCCGTCGCGCTGCACGCCCGTTCCAGCGTGCTGCTGGCCGCCGGCGCCTTCGGCAAGGACGCGATCGACGCCGTCTACGTCAACATCCCGGATCTGGCCGGTCTGGCCCTCGAATCCCGTGACGCGGTGGCGTCCGGATTCTCGTCCAAGGCCTGCATCCATCCGGACCAGGTGGCCGTCGTCCGCGAAGCCTACGCACCCTCCGAGGCAGACGTCTCGGCAGCCGCGGAGCTGCTCGATGCCGCCTCCGCAGCCGGCTCGGGCGTCTTCCAGTTCAAGGGCAAGATGGTCGACGGGCCCATCCTCAAGCACGCCGCGTCCACACTGCGCCGCGCTGGCCGCGTCGGGTCCTGACCGAGGGCCGGCTACCCACCGACACGTGCCCACCAACGTGCGCCTGGGTGAAACTCGCCGACTAGCCTCAGATGGCCGGATTGACTGGGCCTATTGCGGCCATCTGCGTCGAATGGGTGTGGCTCTGAATCCTCGGCCAGTCGCCGCCGACCGTGCCCCGCATTTGTGCCACGTGTCCCGGGCTGCCCCAAGAACTGGACATGCTCAGTGTGGCCTTCATGAACTGGACATGCTCAATGCTGCCCCAAGAACGAGACATGCTCAGCGGCGCCAGAGGTAGCGGTTCTCCGGCCGGCCCGCGGCTCCGTAGCGGGGCGTCAGCCGGGCATGGCCGTGAACTACGAGGTACTCGAGGTAGCGGCGGGCGCTGACCCGGGACAGGCCCAGTTGCAGCGCCAGGCCGGCCGCGGAGACGTCCTCCGGACTGGCCTTCAGTGCCTCGATGACCGCGTCCAGGGTGGGGCGCGACAGTCCCTTGGGCAGCCGTACGGCGGCCTGGTCTGGCTGGGCGGACTGACCCGCCGGGGTTTCCGCCACCGCGGACCGGCG
This sequence comes from Arthrobacter sp. P1_D12, assembly GCF_056406175.1. Classification (NCBI taxonomy): domain Bacteria; kingdom Bacillati; phylum Actinomycetota; class Actinomycetes; order Micrococcales; family Micrococcaceae; genus Arthrobacter; species Arthrobacter sp. P1_D12. The sequence continues at coordinate 24,898 of NZ_JBFUAR010000003.1, read as the reverse complement.
GGAGGGAGCCACCAGACGGTCGATGCTCGCCTGGTCAAGCGGTCCGGAAGCGCCGGAGGCCAGATCGTCCCGCAGCATGACGTACTCGTCGAGCCGTTCGTTCAATGCCTGTGAGGAGAAGGGCTTGACCAGGTAGTGCAGCACCCCGCCGGCCATCGCGCCGCGGACCGTGTCAAGCTCCCTGGACGCGGTGATCACGAGGACATCCACGGGCCGCCGGCGCGCGCGCAGCCGCTGCAGGACGTCCAGGCCGGACATGTCCGGCAGATGGATGTCCAGCAACACCAGCTCCGGGCCCAGCTCCGCGGCCAGATCGATGCCCTGCTGCCCGGTGTGGGCCATGGCCACGACGTCGAATCCGCCGCGTGCCAGCAGGAACCCGTGATGGATCCCGGCCACTGCTACGTCATCGTCAATGATGAGGGTGCGTATGGCGCTCATTGGTTTTGTAGTTCCGCCTCTTTTGTCCTGAGCACTACCGAGAAGCAGGCTCCGCCCAACGCCGATGAGGATACTGCCGCCCGGCCTCCGCGCCGGAGGGCAACCCGCTGGACCAGGGCCAGCCCAAACCCGCGGCTGTTGATTCCCTCGGACTCCTTGCTGGTCACGCCGGGCTCGAACACTTTAGCGCGTTCAGGAACCGGGACGCCGGGTCCGTCGTCCTCCACCACGATGGTCCGCCCGCCGTCGGCGCTCTCGCCCAGCCGGATGGCAACAGTGCTGTCGTAACCCGCAGCGTCCACAGCGTTGTCGATCAGGTTGCCCAGCACCGTGATGACGTCGCCCGAGTCATCAACCGAGCACAGCGAATCCGGGCTGACGATGATCTCGATGCCGCGCTCGGCGCAGACCGTGGACTTGGCGATCAGCAGAGCCTGGACCCCGTGGTCGGTGATTCCGGCCGCCAGCGGCCGGTTCGCGAAGACGGCGTCGTTGTGGCTGCGGCCCAGGTATTCGATGGCTTTGTCCTGCTTTCCGAGCTCCAGCAGCCCGGAGATGACGTGCAGTTTGTTGGCAAATTCGTGCGCCTGGGCGCGGAGTGCCTGCGTCACGTCCACGGCGCCGTCGCGGTCACGCAGGACGGTGTGGAGCTCGGTTCGGTCGCGCAGGATCAGCACCTTGCCGACTTCGCGGCCGTCGACGGTGGCCGCATTGACCTTGCCCAGCAGGATCCGTTCACCCGAGAGCACCAGTTCCTCCGTGGCGGACCCGGCCGAGAGCAATCGGAGGACCGCCGGTTCCAGGCTTGCCGCTGCAGGGGTCCCGGTGATGTCCCCTGCCAGGGCGAGCAGGCGGCGTGCCTCATCGTTGACCAGCGCGACCCTGCCGTCGGCGTCCACCGCCACCAGTCCTTCACCCAGGCCGTGGAGCATGGCGTCGCGCGTTTCCAGCAGGGCAGCGATGTCCTCGGGCTCGAGTTTGTAGATCCGCCGCCACACCAGTTTCGAGACATACATCGCGCCCAGCGAACTCAGCAGCGCCGCCCCGAGCAGCCAGCCGAACAGCTGCGGCATGTCCTCATGGAGGTCGGCGGCCAGGGTGCTCTCCAGCACTCCCACGGATGCGGAGCCGATCACGGCGCCGGCCGCATCGAAGATGGGAACCTTCACCCGCCAGGACTCACCGAGCGTGCCCGTCTGGGTACCCACATAGATCTCCCCGGACAGCGGCACGGACGGATCGGTGGAGACCGGCCGGCCGATTTCCGCCGGATTGGGGTGCGACTGCCGGACCCCGTGCCGGTCCGTCACCACCACATAGGTGACGTTGGATGCCTGCCGGATGACTTCCGCGATCGGCTGGATGGTCTGCGCCGGCGACCATGTGCCGAACGCGTTGATGACCGAGGGCAGCTGGGCAACACTCTCGGCGACGCCGATCAGCCGGCCCTTGTAGGCGTCACGGAGCTGTTGTTCCTGCATCCGGATGGTCACGGCCCCCACCACCGTGAGGACAGCCAGCACGATGCCCAGTTGCAATGCGACCAGCTGGAACCGAAGGGGAATCCTGTGGAACATGTCACAAGTTTCCCATTGGGGGCGCAGTCCGCCCGCCAAAAAGACGGCCGGGGCCGTGACCAATATGACCACTACTACCTCTACGGCCAAATGCTGTTGCGGTTCGGCGGGCGCTCCTAGGGTCAGTGACGTGATTCCAATGATGTGCATCACATTCGCCCAAGGAGAAACCATGACTGCCCAGAACTTTTTCACGCGGCCCGCTTTCACGCGTCCCACCCACACACGTCGCGCCGCCCTCATTGCCGGCGCCGCCGGAGTCGTCCTGGCCATGTCCGCCTGCGCGGGAAGCGGAACCGGCACGGCTGCCGGCGGCTCCGCGGGCGCCGATCCGATCAAGAAGCTCAGCATCATCGTCCCGGCCAACCCCGGCGGCGGCTGGGACCAGACCGGACGTGCCATGCAGCAGGACCTGCAGACCAACAAGCTCGTCTCCTCCGCCCAGGTCACCAACATTGGCGGCGGCGGCGGGACCAACGGCCTCGCCAAGCTCGCCACCGAGAAGGACGTCAACACCCTCATGGTGATGGGCTACGTCATGGTGGGGGCGGTCGAGACCAATGGCGCCAAGACCCGGCTCGAAGACACCACCCCGATCGCGCGGCTCACCGAAGAGCCGCTGGTTCTCGTGGTGCCGGCGTCGTCGAAGTACCAGTCGGTCGCCGACCTCGTCGCGGACATCAAGGCCAACGGCAAGGGCGTGGCCATCACGGGTGGCTCCGCCGGGGGCGCGGACCACATCCTGGCCGGGCAGATCCTGAAATCCCAGGGCGTGGAGGCGGACAAGCTGAACTACATCGGCTACTCCGGCGGCGGCGAGTCCATCGCGGCGCTGCTGGGCAACAAGGTCCAGGCCGGCATCTCCGGCGTGGGCGAGTATGCCGAACAGGTCAAGGCCGGCAAGGTCCGGGCACTCGCCGTCTCCGGAAAGGCCGAGGCCCCGGCGCTTCCCGGGATCAAGCCGCTCAAGGACCAGGGGATCGACGTCGTGCTGACCAACTGGCGCGGAGTGGTGGCCCCCGGGTCCATCGACGACGCCCAGCGCGCGAAGCTGACCGACGTCGTCACCAAGCTGCACGCGTCCGAGGCCTGGAAGTCCACCCTGAGCAAGAACAACTGGGACGACGCGTTCCTGGCCGGTGACGGCTTCAAGACCTTCCTGACCGAGGACATCGCCAAGGTCAAGACCACCCTGACCCAGATCGGCCTGGTCAAGTAACAGTGTCTGACCTCGCATCAACGTCGGCATCCGCCGCGGCGCCCGCCAAACGGCCGACCGGGGAGATCCTGTTCGCCCTCGTATTCGTCAGCGTGGGCGTCGCGGGCCTGGCGACGGCGGGATCCATTCCGATCCCGCCGTCGGAGACCGGCATCGGCCCGCGGGCCTTCCCCTACATCGTGTGCGGCTTGCTGGTGCTGTGCGGCGCCGGGGTGGTCCTGCAGGTCCTCCGCGGCAAAGTCGGGCAGGCCGAAGACAGCGAAGACCTGGACGTGACCGCCAAGACCGACTGGGTGGCCCTGGCCAAACTCGTGGGTTTCGTGGTGCTGCACATCTTCCTGATCGAGCCGGCCGGCTGGCCGGTGGCCGCCGCCGTGCTGTTCAGCGGTGCCGCCTGGTCCCTGGACGCCAAACCACTCTGGAAGGCGATCGGCGTCTCCGTGATCCTGGCGCTGGTGCTGCAGTACGTCTTCGGCGGCCTGCTCGGCGTGTCCCTGCCGCCAGGGCCGCTGCTCGAGGGGGTGCCGTTCTTCCATGGATAGCTTCATGCTCCTGCTCGAGGGATTCAGCACCGCGCTGCAGCCCGTCTACCTGCTCTACGCGCTGGGCGGAGTCTTCGTCGGCACCGCCGTCGGAGTGCTGCCCGGCATTGGCCCCGCCATGACCGTGGCCCTGCTCATGCCCATCACCTATGCCCTGGACCCCGCGGCCGCGTTGATCGTGTTCGCCGGGATCTACTACGGCGGCATGTACGGCGGCTCCACCACCTCCATCCTGCTGAACACGCCGGGCGAGTCCTCCTCGATCGTCACGGCGCTTGAAGGAAACAAGATGGCCAAGGCCGGCAGGGGAGCGGCAGCCCTGGCGACGGCGGCGATCGGATCCTTCATCGCGGGCACCATCGCCACGGTCCTGCTGACCTTCCTGGCACCCGTCGTGGCCGATTTCGCCGTCGGCCTCGGCCCCGTGGATTACGTGGCCCTCATGGTGGTGGCCTTCCTGACCGTCGGTGCGCTGCTGGGCGCCTCCGTCCTGCGCGGGCTGGCATCCCTGGCGCTCGGGCTGTTCATCGGCCTGATCGGCATCGATGACAGCACGGCCCAGCAGCGCTTCACGTTCGACAACCCCACCCTGGTGGACGGCGTCGACATGGTCCTCGTGGCCGTGGGCCTCTTTGCCCTCGGCGAGGCGCTTTATGTCGCTTCGAAGCTGCGGCACGGCCCGGTGGAGCTGATCCCGGTCAGCAAGGGCAAGAACGCCTGGCTGTCCAAGGAGGACTGGAAGCGGTCCTGGAAGCCGTGGCTGCGCGGAACCTTCATCGGGTTCCCGATCGGCACCGTCCCGGCCGGCGGCGCGGACGTCTCCACGTTCCTGTCCTACGCTGCCGAGCGGAAGCTGGCCAAGGGCGCCAACAAGGCCCAGTTCGGCAAAGGCGCGATCGAAGGCGTCGCCGGACCGGAAGCGGCCAACAACGCCGCGGCCGCCGGTGTCCTGGTGCCGTTGCTGACCCTCGGAATCCCGACGACGGCGACGGCGGCCATGATGCTCACGGCGTTCCAGCGCTACCAGATCCAGCCCGGTCCGCTCCTGTTCGAAAACCAGGGCGCGCTTGTCTGGACCCTGATCGCGTCGCTGTACGTCGGCAACCTCATGCTGCTGGTGCTGAACCTGCCCCTGGTGGGCCTGTGGGTGAAGATCCTGCAGATCCCGCGGCCCTACCTCTACGCCGGCATCCTGGTCTTCGCCGCCCTCGGCGCCTTCTCGGTGAACTTCTCGCCGAGCGACGTCGGCATCCTGCTGGTGGTGGGCATCCTGGGCTACTTCATGCGCCGCTACGGCTATCCCGTGGCGCCCATGGTGGTGGCGATGATCCTGGGGCCGATGTTCGAGGTGCAGTTGCGGCGTTCGCTGCAGCTCTCGCAAAACGACCCCACGGCCCTGTTCTCCTCGCCGTTCGCCCTGGTGGTGTACGTCTCCATGGCACTGATCTTCGCCGCCTCGTGGTGGCTGCGCCGCCGCCAGGCAACGTTGGAGGCTGCGCCGGCGAAGGAAGAGGTCTCCGTCAAAGCGCGGGCGTTGAACTGAATTTGCCGCAAATGGCCGGAATGACGACACTCATTCCGGCCATTTGCGGTAAACCGCCCCGGAACGCACCGCGCCGGCCTCACCGCCCAGGGCCGCATCGCGCCGGGCCTCACGCCTCCGACGTCGGGCGCGGCGCGGGGAGCCGCGACGGCGGGATCACGACATACAGCTGGGTCCGGATCCAGCGCTGGCCCGTCGCGCGGAACTCGGCCCGGGTGGAGAAATGGTAGAGGTAGCTGGTGGCACGTATCCAGTGCGGCCGTCCGCCGTCGAACGGGTCGTGGCGCAGCAGCCGCAGCGTGGGCCGGTCCGCCGCCAGCAGTTTGGCCAGGAACGCGTAGAACCACTCCTCGTGCACGGTACGCAGCGGCAGGAACCACATCAGCCAGTCCAGCCGCAGGTGGTACGGGGCGTACTGGCGCGGGATGCGCCGGACGTCGCCGGGCTTGCCCTTGAACCCGTACTCCCGCCAGTCCGCGTCGTCCCCGGGGTCCTCGTCGAGGGTCCCCTCCACCACGATCTCGATCCGCCGCTTGGTGACGGTGCCGAACGCGCCGTAGGTGTTGACCAGCTGCCAGCGGTTGAAGGATGCGTTCATCAACTGGTGGTGGGAGAAGAGGTTCTCGATGGGCCGGTAGCTGAGCACCACCAGCAGCACGGTGGCCACCAGGACCACCACCAGCCAAGGAACCGGCGCCTGGCTGCCCAACCCGGCTGCGCCCACCGCCGCTCCTGCTCCTGTTTCTGCGGGCGCGGACGCGGCATGCCAGTCCAGCGGGATCGCCGGAATCACGGCGTGCGCCACGGGATCGCTGACCGCGGCGAAGGCCAGGATGATCGCCATCCAGTTCAGCCAGGCGAAATTTCCGCTCGCCACCAGCCACAGCTGGGTGAAGATGATGATTCCGGCGGCGGCGCTGGCCAGGGGCTGCGGGGCAAAGAGGAAGAAGGGCACCACCAGCTGGGCGAAGTGGTTGCCCAGGACCTCCACCCGGTGCCAGGCCTTGGGGAGCAGGTGGGCCTGCCGGCTCAGCGGCCCCGGCATCGGCTGGGTCTCGTGGTGGTAGTACAGGGCCGTCAGGTCCCGCCATTCCCGGCCGCCCCGGATCTTGATCAGGCCCGCCCCGAACTCCAGCCGGAACACCAGCCAGACCAGCAGGATCAGGATGGTCCGGGGCGGGGGAGTCTGGTCGGAGCCGAGGAAGGCCACCGTGAACCCGGCCTCCAGCAGCAGCATCTCCCAGCCGAAGCCGTAGAACGTCTGCCCCACGTTCACGATCGACATGTACAACAGCCACAGGGCCAGGAACGCGATGAGCGGAACCCACGGCGGCCCGAGCTGCGGCAGCCCGGCGATGAGCGTGGCGGCAATGGCCATACCGCTCCAGCACACCGTCCGCAGCAGCCGGTCCGAGTAGCGCCAGCGGAACAGGCTGGGCCGGCCCAAACGGTTGAAGCCCTCGAGATACGCCGGCACCGGCAACAGGCCGCGCTCGCCGAGGAGGGCCGGGAACTGGTTCAGCGAGGAGAGAAAGGCCACGAAGTAGAGGGTGGCGGTGCTGCGCTGCAGCACCTGCCGGGCGAACTCGTACTCCGGCGCGTCGAACCACGCGGTCCACTCCACGTTTTCCACGTTACGCCTCCGCCCTGCTGCGTCAACGAGCGGCGGAAGACTCAACCCGGCGGCGTCGAGGTGGCGCTTCACGGCACTGCTGCACGCCGCGACTGCCGTGAAGTGCCACCTCGAGGGGAACGCGGCGCACCGGCGCGGTGCGGGATACTTGAATCATGCAGCCGCGCAAAATCGTCCTCCTCGGGTCCACCGGTTCCATCGGCACACAGGCGATTGACGTCGTCGACGGCGCCCCGCACCTCTTTGAGGTTGTCGCGCTTAGCGCCGGCGGCGGCAACCTCGAACTCCTGGCCCGGCAGGCCGTCCACACCCGCGCCCAGGCTGTCGGTGTCGCCTCCGGGGATGCCTCCGCCCTCCGGGGGATGATCGACGACGCCGCCCGCGCGGCAGGACTCATCGGGTACAGCCCCGAACTCATCACCGGCCCCGACGCCTCCACCCGGGTCGCGGAAATCACTGCCGACGTCGTCCTCAACGGCATCACCGGCTCCATCGGACTTGCCCCCACCCTGGCCGCCCTCGCCTCCGGGGCCACGCTGGCACTGGCCAACAAGGAGTCCCTGATTGTCGGCGGCGCCCTGGTCAAGGCCGCGGCCCGCGAAGGGCAGATCGTGCCTGTGGATTCGGAGCACTCGGCCATTGCCCAGTGCCTGCGCTCCGGCTCCGCCGCGGAAGTGGACCGGCTGATCCTGACGGCATCGGGCGGCCCGTTCCGCGGCAAGACCCGGGACGAGCTGCACGACGTCTCACCGCAGGACGCCCTCGCCCACCCCACGTGGGACATGGGCCTGATGGTCACCACCAACTCCGCCAGCCTGGTCAACAAGGGCCTGGAGGTGATCGAGGCGCACCTGCTCTTCGACATCCCCCTGGAGAAGATCGACGTCGTCGTCCACCCGCAGTCCGTGGTGCATTCCATGGTCCAGTTCGTCGACGGCTCCACGATCGCGCAAGCCTCGCCGCCGGACATGCGCCTGCCCATTGCCCTCGGCCTCGGCTGGCCGGACCGGGTGCCCGGATCCGCCAGAGCCTGCGACTGGAGCAAAGCCACCAGCTGGACGTTCGAGCCGCTGGACACCGTGGCGTTCCCCGCCGTCGACCTCGCGAAGGCGGCCGCCACGCAGGGCAGCACCTTCCCGGCCGTGTTCAATGCCGCGAACGAGGAAGCGGTGATGGCCTTCCACGCCGGGCAGATCCGGTTCACCGACATTGTGGACACCATCGATGCCGTCCTCAGCGAACACTCAGGCTCCTCCGGGCTGACGGTGGAGTCCGTACTGGATGCTGAAAGATGGGCACGCGCCCGCACCCACGAACGTTTAGCCGTAAGAAGCGTCTAGATTGCCAGTTTTCAGGAAGCAGCAGATCACAGCATGAGCCCCGTCCTCCTCTTTGTCCTCGGTGTCGTCTTCGTGGCGATCGGCATCGCCGTGTCCATTGCCCTGCATGAAGTCGGGCACCTGCTCCCGGCCAAGCTCTTCAAGGTCCGCGTGACCAAGTACATGATCGGTTTCGGACCCACTGTCTGGTCGAAGAGGAGGGGCGAAACCGAGTACGGCCTCAAAGCCATCCCGCTGGGCGGCTACGTGTCCATGATCGGGATGTACCCGCCGAACAAGGAAGACGGCACCGTCCGCACCTCCAGCACCGGAATGTTCCAGTCACTGGCATCCGATGCCCGCTCCCTGGCCCACGAGGAAATCGGCGCAGGCGACGAAACCCGGGTCTTCTACCGGCTGCCGGTCTGGAAAAAGATCATCATCATGCTCGGCGGGCCCGCGATGAACCTGCTGATCGGCGTCGTGCTGACCGCGGTGCTGCTGATGGGCTTCGGCACCGCCAGCCAGACCACCACGATCGCGGACGTCTCCAAATGCCAGGTCAAGGCCGGCGAGAGCGTGGACCCGGACTCCGCCGACTGCAAGCCCACCCCGGCCGCGGCCGCGGGCCTGTTGCCGAACGACACGATCACCTCCTTCGACGGCAAGGCCGTCACCAAGTGGGACGAACTCACCGGCTGGATCCGCGCCTCGGCGGGCCGGCAGGTGAACATCACCGTGGAGCGCGGCGGCGCCACCGTCTCGACAACCGTCACGCCCGTGCTCTCCGCCCGCCCGGTTCTCGGTCCCGACGGCCGTCAGGCCAAGGCCGCTGACGGAAGCCTCCAATACCAGGACGTCGGCTTCCTGGGCATCGGCGCCCAGACGGCACTCGTGCAGCAGCCGGCGTCGGCAGTGCTGCCCATGGCGGGGGAAAACATCAAGCAGGTCGCCGGTGTGGTGGTGAACCTGCCGGAGCGCGTGGCCGGCGTGGCCAAGGCAGCCTTCAGCGAGGAACCCCGGGACCCCAACGGCCCCATCAGCGTGGTGGGCGTGGGCCGCGTGGCCGGCGAGGTCGCCGCGATGGAGGAGGTCCCGCTGCAGTCCCGCTTCGCCGCCCTGGTGGGTTTGCTGGCCGGACTCAACTTCGCATTGGCCGTCTTCAACCTCATTCCGCTGCTGCCGCTCGACGGCGGCCACATTGCGGGCGCGCTGTACGAGGGGGCCCGGCGCCAGATCGCCAAGCTGTTCGGCCGCCCGGATCCCGGCGCCTTCGATATCGCCAAGCTGCTCCCGGTGACGTATGTGGTGGCGGTGCTGCTGATGGGCATGGGCGCGCTGCTGATCTACGCCGACATCGTCAAGCCGGTCAACCTCTTCGGATAGGCCCGGCCTTTCAGCCAAATTCCGCTGACTACTGTTCATAAGCCTATTTAGACTGATTTTAAGTAATCAGCTGAAATGGGTTGATTATTTCCGATCACCTCCCTAGGCTTGTGTCATGTACGTCATGACAATCGACCAGCGCGGCAGCACGGGCGACATCGACCGGGTCCCCGGCCTCCTGAAGGGGCTCAGCGCACTCTCCACCGCCGGGCGCTTTGAGCGTTCGGTGGGCGACGAGGTCCAGGGCGTCGTGGAACGGGCCGACGAGGTGGTGGAGATCGCCTTGCACGCCCTCCGCAGCGGCCGCTGGTATGTCGGGATCGGGGTGGGGGAGGTGGACCTGCCGCTGCCCGCCAGCCCGCGCGAAGGCTCCGGTCCCGCCTTCGTGGCGGCCCGGTCCGCCGTCGACCGGGCCAAGGGGGCGGCCGCCCATGTTCCCCTCGCCGTGGTTGCCGGCCGCGACCGCCGTCGGGCAAATGCAAATGCAGCAACCACGGCCGCGGACGGCGCCAGCGGGTCCCAGGGGGCCAAGGCCTGCGCCAATGCGGAGGCGGTGCTCCGACTGATTGGCCGCCTGGTCCAGGACCGGACCGCGGCGCAATGGAAGGTCGTGGACGTGCTGCGCTCCGTGCGGCAAGATACCCACGGAACCCACGGCAGCCAAAAAATAGCGGCACAGAAACTCGGAATCACGGAGCAGTCGGTGAGCCGCGCAGTCCTCCGCTCGGGCTGGCAGGAAGAATGGGCCGCGAGGCCGGCCGCAGAACTGCTGCTGACCCTCGCCCACGACAGCACCGAAGGAGAGAAGTGAACGCCCTCTGGATCACGCTGGCCTTGCTCACCGCAGGATTCGTCGGCTGGCCGGTTACTGCCTGGGTGTTCCGCCTCGCCCGCACCATTGATGACCGGGCCGACGCCGGAAGCGGCGCCGGCGCCGGCGGGGACGCGGCCGAGGACCCCGCCGCCGACTCCACCACGGACCCCGACCTCCAGTCGGCTCCGGAGCCGGCCGGGCCGGACGCCGCAGCGCCTACCCCGGCAGCGGCGTCCGCCGCGCCGCCCGCCGAGACCGTCAGCAGCGTGCGCATCCTGCGCGGCGGTGCCATTATCGGCATCCTGGAAAGGTTCGCCGTCTGCCTGGCGATCCTGGCCGGCCAGCCCGTCGCCATCGCCTACGTCGTGGCCATCAAGGGCCTCGGCCGGTTTGCCGAGTTGAAAGCCACCCCGGTGGCCGCCGAGCGGTTCATCATCGGAACCCTCACCTCCATGCTCTGGGCAGCCGGTGTCGCCGCCTTGGCCAAGGTCCTCTTCCTCGGCTGACCGCGTGCCCCGGAGGCTCCGGATGGGAACCGGGCAAACAGGGCGATAGTGTATCCATATGACTGTTTTTGCTGTGGAGTACGTGTACGACGCCGAATCATCCGAGGTCCGCGATGCCAGCCGCCCGGCGCACCGCGAATGGACCGCGGATCTTGCCCGTGAAGGCGCCCTGCTGGCCAGCGGCCCCTACGGCGACGGTGCAGGCGCGCTGCTCATCTTCAAGGCCGCCGATGAGGCGGCCTTGAATGACCTTCTGCGGCAGGACCCCTTCGCAGCCGCCGGTGCCATCTCGGGCACCCGCACCACCGTGTGGGCGCCGCTGACCGGTCTTCTGGCCGAGCACGCCTAGCCCGTCCCGCCCGCACCTTCGCAACTTCGAATTCTAAAAGGGAGTCCATGTGACCTCGGTCAGCCTGGGAATGCCGTCAGCACCGCCCCCCGTTCTTGCCCCCCGCCGCAAGACGCGCCAGATCAAGGTGGGATCAGTCGGCGTCGGCTCCGATTCGCCCATCAGCGTCCAGTCCATGACCACGACGCCGACGACCGACATCAACGCCACCTTGCAGCAGATCGCGGAACTCACGGCCTCCGGCTGCGACATCGTGCGCGTCGCCTGCCCGTCCGCCGATGACGCCGAGGCGCTGCCGATCATCGCCAAGAAGTCCCAGATCCCGGTGATCGCGGACATCCACTTCCAGCCGAAGTACGTCTTCGCCGCGATCGAGGCCGGCTGTGCCGCCGTGCGCGTGAACCCGGGCAACATCCGCAAGTTCGATGACCAGGTCAAGGAGATCGCCCGCGCCGCCAAGGACCACGGCACCTCCATCCGGATCGGCGTCAACGCCGGATCCCTGGAACCGGGCATCATGAAGAAATACGGCAAGGCCACCCCGGAAGCCCTCGTGGAATCCGCCGTCTGGGAGGCCTCGCTCTTCGAGGAGCACGGTTTCCACGACTTCAAGATCTCCGTGAAGCACAACGACCCGGTCATCATGGTTGCCGCCTACGAGATGCTGGCCGAGAAGGGCGACTGGCCCCTGCACCTCGGCGTCACCGAGGCAGGACCGGCCTTCCAGGGCACCATCAAGTCCGCCACGGCGTTTGGCGCCCTGCTCTCCCGCGGGATCGGCGACACCATCCGCGTCTCCCTCTCGGCCCCGCCGGTCGAGGAAATCAAGGTGGGCAACCAGATCCTGCAGTCGCTCAACCTGCGCCCCCGCAAGCTGGAAATCGTCTCCTGCCCGTCCTGCGGCCGCGCCCAGGTGGACGTCTACACGCTCGCCGAGCAGGTCACCGCTGGCCTGGAAGGCATGGAAGTCCCGCTGCGCGTGGCAGTCATGGGCTGCGTGGTCAATGGTCCCGGCGAGGCCCGCGAGGCTGATCTCGGCGTTGCCTCCGGCAACGGCAAGGGCCAGATCTTTGTCAGGGGCGAGGTCATCAAGACTGTCCCGGAGGATCAGATTGTTGAGACACTGATCGAAGAAGCCATGCGTATCGCAGAAGAGATGGGGGACGCCGATGGCGAAGATGCTGTCAAGGGTAGCCCCGTGGTTAGCGTCTCGTAAGGACGACGCCGCTCCCGGCGTCGTCGTCCGGGTCCTTGGCGGCGCGGACACCGGACAACTGCTGGCGCTGGCGCACCGGGACGCCGTCGCCAATGTCTTCATCCTCTCGCACCTGGAGACCGCCGGTACGGCGTCTCCCACGGCCGGGGGCGCCAGCATTCTTGGCGTGTTCGACGGCGGCACCCTCCTCGGCGCCTGCTGGGCCGGCGCCAACCTGGTGCCGATCGAACTGGCGCCCGAGCTCGCCGGCCTCATTGCGATGGCCGCGCACCGCTCCGGGCGCCGCTACGCCTCGATCTTTGGCCCCGCCGAAACTGTGCTGGCTCTCTACGCGGCGCTGGAGCCGCTCGGCCAGACCGCCCACGAAGTCCGGGACCACCAGCCCCTGCTGACGATCGCGGGGCCGCCCGCCGTCCGGCCCGAGCCCGCACTCGGCTTTGGCCAGCTGGCTGACTTCGACAAGATCCTGCCCGCATGCGCCGCAATGTTTGAGGAAGAAGTGGGCTATTCGCCCTACCTCGGCGGCAGGGAGTATTACAGCCGGCGCGTCAAGAGCCTCATCCGCCAGGGCCATTCCCTCGTGCACGTGAACGCCGCCGGCGATGTGGTCTTCAAGGCCGAACTCGGCGCCGTCACGCCGGAAGTGACCCAGGTCCAGGGTGTCTGGATGAACCCCGACTTCCGCGGACTGGGACTGAGCGCGGGCTACATGGCCGCCGTCGTCGTCCTCGCCCAGACCCTCGCGCCGGTGACCAGCCTGTACGTCAACGGGTTCAACGCCAAGGCGCGCGCCACTTACGATCGGGTGGGCTTTCGCCAGGTGGGTACGTTCGCTACAGTTCTCTTCTAGCTGTCCGCTTTTCTGGCCGGCCGGGCTGCCGGGAGGCCAGCCGCGGGCGCCCCGCATGGACCCGCAACGACCTGCCGAAAATATCCGGTTGCAGACTATTGCTTCCCGGCCGCATGTCACATAGGTTCTACCTAGCCGTGTCGCGTAGGCGCCCACACTCCCCAACGCATTTTCCGGGGAAGACAACGCCTGGAGACGACACCAAGTAGCTCGCCGCCTGAGATCTGGGGGTGCTGGGGCCACGGAGCCACGCCATGACGGGATGACCAGCCGGAAACGGCCAGGGGCTTCCACCAGTTATGGCGTGGCTCTTCCATGCGCCGCGCTCCGCAGAAGCGGGCGAGAAGCGGGGCAGTAGCGGGGACGCAGCGGGGCCGGCGCGGCAAAGCGGTGCGCTCTGGACGGTAGATTAGTACCTAGATGCTTTTCTTAGGCTTTGCCCGCACTTCCCCAGAAACGGATACCCCACCTGTGGTCCTTCGACTCTCCAAGCTGTTCCTGCGCACCCTGCGCGAAGATCCCGCCGACGCCGAGGTGGCCAGCCACCGGCTCCTGGTCCGCGCCGGCTACATCCGGCGGGCCGCGCCCGGCATTTACACCTGGCTCCCGCTGGGGCTGAGTGTGCTGCGCAAGGTGGAGCAGGTCATCCGCGAGGAAATGACCGCCATCGGAGCCCAGGAAGTCCACTTCCCGGCGCTGCTGCCCAAGGAACCCTACGAGGCCACGAACCGCTGGACCGAATACGGCGAGGGCATCTTCCGGCTCAAGGACCGCAAGGGCAACGACTACCTTCTGGCCCCCACGCACGAGGAAATGTTCACCCTGCTGGTCAAGGACCTGTACTCCTCGTACAAGGACCTGCCGCTGAGCATCTACCAGATCCAGAACAAGTACCGCGACGAGGCGCGTCCCCGCGCAGGCCTGCTGCGCGGCCGCGAATTCATCATGAAGGACTCCTACTCCTTCGACGTCGACGACGCCGGCCTGGACGACAGCTACGCCGCCCACCGCGGCGCGTACCTGAAGATCTTCGAGCGCCTCGGCCTCGAAGTGATTCCGGTTGCTGCCACTGCCGGTGCCATGGGCGGGTCCAAGAGCGAGGAATTCCTGCACCCCACCGAGATCGGTGAGGACACCTTCGTGCGGTCGGCCGGCGGCTACGCGGCCAACGTCGAGGCCGTCACCACCGTGGTCCCCGCGGACATCGACTTCAGCAACGCCCCGGCCGCCGAAGTCCGCGACACCCCGGACACCCCCACCATCGACACCCTCGTCGACGCCGCCAACGTCCTGGTTCCGCGCACAGAGGCCGACGGCGGTCCCTGGACCGCCGCCGACACGCTCAAGAACGTCGTCCTCGCCGTGACGCTGCCCACCAGCGAACGCCAGATCGTCGTCATCGGCCTCCCCGGAGACCGCGGCGTGGACCTCAAGCGCGTCGAGGCGAACATCGGGTCCTTCCTGCCGATTGCCGGCGAGATCACGCTCGAAGCCGCCAATGAAGACGACCTCAAGAAGCAGCCCCTGATCGTCAAGGGCTACCTCGGCCCCGGCATGTCCCTGGATGCGCCGCTGCTGGGCAGCGAGGGCGCCGCAAAGCTGCTCTACCTCGTGGATCCCCGCGTCGTCAGCGGCTCTGCCTGGGTCACCGGCGCCAACGAGGCCGGCAAGCACGTCTTTGGCCTCGTCGCCGGACGCGACTTCGGCTGGGACGGAGTCATCGAATGCACCGAGGTGCGCGCCGGCGACGAGGCTCCCGACGGTTCCGGTCCCCTCGAAACCGCCCGCGGCATCGAAATGGGCCACATCTTCCAACTCGGCCGGAAGTACGCCGCCGCCCTGGACCTGAAAGTCCTGGACCAGAACGGCAAGCAGGTGGTGGTGACCATGGGCTCCTACGGCGTCGGAGTCACCCGCGCCGTGGCGGCCCTGGCAGAGTCCAACCACGACGACCGGGGCCTGGTCTGGCCGCGTGCCGTCGCCCCCGCCGACGTCCACGTTGTGGCCGTGGGCCGCGGCGAGGAAATATTCGCCGCCGCCGAAAAACTGTCCCTGGAGCTCGAGGCTGCCGGCCTGGACGTCATCTATGACGACCGCCCCAAGGTTTCCCCCGGCGTGAAGTTCGGCGACGCCGAACTCGTCGGCGTCCCCACCATCCTCGCCGTCGGGCGCGGACTCGTGGACGGCGTCGTGGAGATCAAGGACCGCCGCAGCGGCAATGCCGAGAATGTAGCCGTTGACAAGGCTGTTGACTACGTGGTCAACGCCGTGCGCAACAGCTGATGCCGCGCCGTCCCGGGCCGCACTAGGCAATGGTCTCCGGACTCGAATCGATCCAGCTCGGAACTGTCATCCTGATCGTCGTGGCCGGCCTGGCGGCCGGATGGGTCGACGCCGTCGTCGGCGGCGGCGGGCTGATCCAGCTCCCGGCGATGCTCCTGGTGCCGGGCATCAGCCCGGTCCAGGCGCTGGCGACCAACAAGATGGGCTCCATCTTCGGCACCAGCACCAGCGCGGCCACGTACTACCGCCGCGTCCGGCCCGACCTGCGCACCGCCCTGCCCATGGCAGCGATCGCGCTGGCAGGCAGTTACGGCGGTGCGGCGCTTGCTGCCAACCTGCCGGCCAGCGTGTTCAAGCCGATCATCGTGCTGGCGCTGATCGCCGTCGCGCTCTTCACTGCCTTCCAGCCCGGCATCGGTGAGCTGACCAAGCTGCGCCACGAGGGGCACCGGCACTACGTGGTGGCCTGCCTGATCGGCGGCGTGATCGGCTTCTACGACGGCCTGATCGGTCCCGGCACCGGATCGTTCCTGATCATCGCCCTCGTCTCGGCCATGGGCTATGCCTTCCTGGAGGCCAGCGCCAAGGCCAAGATCGTGAACGTGGCCACCAACGCCGGCGCCCTGCTGTTCTTTGTTCCGCACGGCGCCGTGCTGTGGGGGCTCGGGCTGCTGCTGGGCATGGCGAACATGGCCGGCGGCTACCTCGGTGCCCGGACTGCGGTCCGGCAGGGGAGCAAGTTCATCCGGATCGTGTTCCTGGTGGTGGTGGGCGCGCTGATCATCAAGCTCGGTTCCGACGTCTGGCAGGACAACCTGTCCTAGAATGGCGCGGCCCAAACATGGCCCTTCACGGACAACCGAAGCGGCCTCTGGTAAACCGCGACCCTATTAGGCATCGAGGCGGTAGCGCGCTTCGTACACCGGGTTCAGCTCGATCCATCGGCTGCGCCACTCGCTGGATTCCAGGCCCGCCTCGTAGCTGATCAGATCCTCGATGTGCACCTGCCAGCCCGCTCCAAAGCCCGCGATTTCGCCGAGCGGGAGACCGCGTTCCTCAACAATCAGCCGCGTGCCAGGTCCCTCGGGAGTCAGTACCGCCTCAATGACCGTTTCCTCCTCGCTGCCGGGCGACATCGTCACGGTCAGCCGGCGCGGTGCCTCGCACAACTCGACCCGTCCGGCGCCTTCCCATCCGCTCGTAAAGACTGCCGTGAACGCCCCACCGGGATGCAGGTCGCCATCGACCCGGGCGACCCACCGGGCGAGGCGCGTCGGGTCGGTCAGCGCCGTCCACAGATCTGTGGCCGGCGTCCCGAAAAGCGAGTCCATCCGTACAGCGCCCTTCCCGTCACCGAGCGAGCGAATGCTTCCTATCACGCTGTTTGGCTGTGCCATTGTGTCGTGCTCCTCTCCTCGCGGTGACCCCGCGAGATCTCGGTATGCAAAGCGTTTAAGCGGCCTTCCCACAATGTGCGGTACGGGCCGAGCCAAGTATCCAACTCTGCGAGTGGCTCCGGCCGAAGGCTGTAGATGCGCTGCTGTGCCTGTGAGTGCACTTCAACGAGCCCGGCCTCGCGCAACACGCGGAGGTGGCGTGAGACCCCCGGGCGAGCGATCGGCAGTGCGGCCGCGAGTTCGGAGACCGACGCTGGCTGTCGGCGCAGGTGCTCGAGAATTATGCGGCGATTCTCGTCTGACAGGGCGTGCATAACGGCTTCCACGCCTTGAAGGTACCCGTCCGGTTACGTACCCGTCAAGGTACATTGAGGAAATGGCGGCCTCCATCGCGGGTGGCGCCCGGGCTGCATTCTCTTTCATCACTCGTTCCAGCATCCCTTCAAGAAGCCCAGGGCCGCACCGGTGTACACACCCGCTAGGTCCGCGGCACCCGCATGGGACTCCCGGTCCGTTGGCGCCGGGCGTAGCATGCAGCTATGTCGGCAAGTGAGGAACGCTACCGGGATGCCCTCGACGCCGCGGCCGGGCACGCACGCCGGTGGCTTGAGAGCCAGGAGACACGCCGGATCGGACCGCAGGCGACGGCGGCGGAGCTCGCGGCCGACTTCGGCGGCCCGCTGCCCCCACAGGGGATGCCGGCCGCGGAGGTGGTGGACTATCTCGCGGCCAAGGCCGAACCCGGGCTGATGGCCATGCCGTCCGGGCGGTTCTTCGGCTGGGTCATCGGCGGCACACTGCCGGCCGCCCTGGCCGCGGACTGGCTGCTCAGCGCCTGGGACCAAAATACGGGGCTGCGTTTCGCCACGCCCGCCACCGCCGCGATCGAGGAAGCCGCCGGCAAATGGATCCTTGAGCTGCTGGGTCTTCCCGAGGAGTCCGACGTCGGCTTTGCCACCGGTGCCACCATGGCCAACTTCACCGGGCTCGCCGCCGCCCGCTGGCGGCTCATGGCCGATGCCGGCTGGGACCTTGACGGCGACGGCCTCGCCGGTGCGCCCCGGATCCGCTGCTTCGCGGGCCAGGAGCGCCACGAAACGATCGACCTCGGCCTGCGCTATCTGGGCCTCGGGCACCCCACCGTGGTGCCCTCCGACCATCAGGGGCGCATCATCCCGGCCGAGCTGGACTGCGCCCTGGACCTTGCGCTCAGCACCGGGGAGGGCGGCCGCCCCGGCCCGGCCCTCGTGTGCCTGCAGGCCGGCAACCTGCATTCGGGTGCCTTCGACCCCTTCGTCGAGGCCATCGCCGTCGCGAAGGCGCACGGCGCCTGGGTCCACGTGGACGGGGCGTTCGGGCTCTGGGCGGCCGCCGTGCCCGAACTGTCCGCCCTGACCGCGGGACTCGACCTGGCCGATTCGTGGGGCACAGATGCGCACAAGACCCTCAATGTCCCCTACGACTGCGGGATCGTGATCGTGCGCGACGCCCAGGCGCTGCGGTCTGCGATGGGTCTGCACGCCAGCTACCTGATCCAGGCCGCCGACGGGGCCGGAGACCCGTCCCAAAGAGTGCCCGAGCTCTCCCGCCGGGCGCGCGGCGTGCCGGTGTGGGCAGCGCTCAAATCCCTGGGCCGTGACGGTGTCGCCAGCCAGGTCCGCACGCTCGTGCACCGGGCCGCGCAGCTGGCCGAACAGCTCGGGGCGTTGGACGGCGTGGAGGTGCTCAACGACGTCGACTACACCCAGGTGTCCCTGGCGTTTGGCGACGACGCCGTGACCCGGGCAGTGACGGAAGGGGTCATGGCTGATGGCCGGGTCTGGATGTCCGGGTCACGCTGGCAGGACCGCGATATCCTGCGGATTTCGGTGAGCAACTGGAGCACGGACGACGCCGATGTCAGAGTCGCCGTCGACGCCGTCCGCGACGCGCTGGCGGCCGTGCGGGGCTAGCCGCCAGCTATCCCGCCGGCTTCCCCGGGCGTCGGGAGTGACTGCGGGGCGGGCAGGCCGGGAAGCGTCCGGCCGGCCAGCGTGCTCGCCACCCACAGCGATCGGGCCAGATCGCCTTCGTGATGGCGCTGCGAGGCATACCAGAGGGCGTTCTCCACCTCGCGCGCCAGGCTCCACTGCCGGGCGGCCTCGGCGTCCAGACCGGCGGCCGCACTGAAATCCGCGCACCGCGCGAGCAGCGCCCGCCCGGGATCCTGCTGGGGCAACTCCCGGATCCTGTTCCACAGCACCGGGGCCACCGCGAACTCCGCCTCCCCGATCATGGGCTGGGGATCAATCGCAGCGTACTGTTCCGGCCCCGCCGGTTGGTTCCGGGTTGCCGGCTCCGGGACGCCGGGCCGCGCCAGGATGTTCAGGTAGTGAAGGTCCGCGTGGACCAGGACGTCCTTGCCGGACCGCCGGCCGACGGCGCCGCGGGTCTGGCAGACCTCCAGCGCCGCCTCGAGCAGCCAGCGTGGGAATGGCCGCCCGAGGTGTCCCCACGCCTCCGGGAATTCATCGCTCCACTGCTCGGCCCGTGCCGCCACGTGGTCGATTTCCAGCCACTCCGGCCGGCTGTCCGGGACCACGCTGAGCTGGCGGACCACGCCGCCCCACACCGTCACCGCTGTGTCCAACGGGACATCCAGGAGGGACCGGCAGGCATCCAGGCGCTCCAGGAGCAGGGCGCAGGAACCGGCGTCGGCGGCCAGCAGCCTGACGGCGCCGTGGCCTCCCCACAGGGCGAGGGCGTGGTGTTCGCGAGTGGCCTCCTCGTGCGGAAAAGCCAGCTTCAGCACGGCTGCCTCGCCCTTGCCTTGGGACCCCTGCCCGTCCCGGCGCCGCACAGGAATGACGACGCCGCCGTGCCCGTTCCAGGGAAGGGCCCCCGGTTCCAGATCCGGCTCCAGGTCCCACTGGTCGAGGAATCGCCCGATCAGGTCAGGAAGTGTCGCCAGCCAGGTGCGTCCCGCAGGGGTACGGGCGTACCGGCGGGAAAGATCAGGCGGGATGGGGACATCTGGGATCGCGTTCACGGGACCTATCGTAGGGCCGGAGGGGTCGCCGCCGCGTCGGCCTGCCCCAGGCGGACCTCGGATGGTTCCTCTGGGACCGGGGGCCTTTAGACGATGCCGCTCGCGCCGAGCGCGTTGCCGATCGCGAACGTTGCCACCAGCGCAACGGCGCCGCCAATCACCACGCGGATCGCTGCTTTGAGCTTTGAGCCACCGCCAATCCACGCGCCCACGGCGCCGGTGGCGGCCAACGCCACGAGCACGGCCACGAAGGTCAGCGGAATCCTGATGCTTTCCGGCGGCAGCAGGATGGCCATCATGGGCAGGATTGCACCGGCGAGGAACGCGATGGCAGAAGCGAACGCCGCGTGCCACGGGCTCACGATGTCGGTCTCGTCAATATGGAGTTCGGCTGAGAGGTGCGCGCCGAGCGCATCGTGCGCCGTCAGTTCCTTGGCCACCGTCCGTGCGGTCGCGGGGCTGAGGCCCTTGCCCTGGTAGATCGCCGCGAGCTCCTCAAGCTCTTCCTCCGGCTGTTCCTCCAGCTCCCGGCGCTCCTTTTCGATCAAGGCGTGCTGGCTGTCCTTCTGGCTGCTGACGGAGACATATTCCCCGAGCGCCATCGAGATAGCGCCACCCACCACGCCCGCGGCGCCCGCGAGCAGGATTGCTCCGGTATCGGTGGTGGCGCCGGCGACGCCGACGACGATCGCTGCGACGGAGACGATGCCGTCATTGGCCCCCAGGACGCCCGCGCGGAGCCAATTGAGGCGGTGTGCGATGTCATTGTGGTGCGGCTCGTTCTCGTGCTGGGTTGCGGCGCCGGTCGTTTCCATGCCTACAGCAAATCACCCGGGGCCGGGGCATGCCAGTATTCCAAGGCTTACCAAAATAAGCCGAGGCTTGCTCCGGCGTTCAGCCTGCGGGCTGCGACGGCGTTTCGCCCGCCGGCCGCGTCGGCATCGACGCTCTGTCCAGGCCCGGCAGGGCGCCGGAATCCGCACCCCACTGCACCGCCCGCTTCGCAGACCCGAACAGTGCAGCGATGGCCCACTGCCGGGTCCCGCCCTCACTCAGCGCCACGAGGTCGCCATAGACCGGCAGGGCGGCGGCTTCCAGGTCGCCGAGGCCGGCGGCGGGGGAGGCCAGGAAGGACGGCGCCAGCGCGTAGCCCGCCTCGCGTGGTGGCACCGCGGAACAGTGCAGCCGGCTCAGGGATTCCACGGCGCCAAGGAGCGCGTCATGATGGGCCAGTTCCTCGGTCGCGGATTTCGCCGCGTCGCCGCCGAGCCGGGTCAGCGCCACCTGGTAGCCGTAGATGGTCTGCGCCTCGGCCCGCGCAGCCGACGCCAGGGCGCCGCCGAGGTTGGACGCGGCCGCGGATGGCTCTCCTTCGGGCTGCGCTGCTGTCGACGGTTCTGCTGCGGCCTGATCCTCTGTGGTTGGCGCCGTCGCTGACTGCGACGGGCAGGTGCCGGACACCTGTGCGGAGGTTACGTCGGCTGCCGGCGCCGCCGTTCCGGTGCCGGTGGCGAGCGCGGATGCCTGCAGCAGCTGAGCGGTGCCGACGGCGGCCAACAGCCGTGCCATGCCGCCGTCGGCCTTGGCAGCGTCCGCGAGGCGCCGGCGGCCGCTGCCTGCCAAGGCCGCCACCAGCCCGGCGGCGGTCGCCGGAAGAGGTGCGGCGGACGCCCGGGCGCCGGGTCCTCCGGAAGCGGACGGAGTCGATGCGGCGGAGGACGCTGCCGGGGGCGTTGCCCGGCCGGAGGCGGAAGCCGCGCCGGCCGGGTCCGCAGGACTTTCTCCCGGCGCCAGCAGAGCTTGCGCCTGGAGTGTCAGCAAGGTCACAGTCCGGTCGATGGCGGGATTGCCGGCATCGGCCGGACGGCCATCCGCGCCCTCGGCCGGGCCGTCTTTTGAATCCGCCCTGGCCGCGGTGCCAAGCTGGCTGCCGGCGTCCAGCAGTTGCCGGGTTTCGGCCAGTGCGGCGGCGCGCGCCTGCTCAGAAAAGGGTGCGATCGCAGGCTCCGGCGGCCTGGCCGGCGTCAGGACCACGCCCAGGCTCACCACCACCAGGGCGAGGCACACCAAAAGCACATAGCGGGGGAGTGACCGGGGAAAGTGATCCTGCCATCGCTTTTCCCTGGTGTCGTCTTTCACAACAGACCATGTTGTCATGCCGGCCCGGAACTGCGTGCACCACGCCGCCCGGAAAATCGCTAGGCTAGTACACACAACATCATCTAGCGGGAGGCGGCCGGCATCATGACCAACGCAGAAGCCACGACTTCAACAGACCGGACCGGGACGGGAAAGGCTGAAGCCGCAACCGTTCAAAATGTCGAGGCCGAGCGCCTTCACGCACTCCTGGAACCCGCAGTGCTGGCGAACCGGCTGTACCTGGAGGACGTATCCATCCATGTCGCCGGCGCCAACCGGGTGGTCCACGTAGTGGTGGACCTGCCGCAGGAGGAGACCGGGGGCGTCGGGCTCGACGTCATCGCCGAGATCTCCAAGACCCTTTCGGACACCCTGGACAACGACCCCAGCATGGACGCGCGCCCCTATGAGCTCGAAGTCTCTTCACCCGGCGTCGGCCGTCCACTGACAGAGGAGCGGCACTGGCACCGTGCCCGCGGGCGGATGGTCAACGTGAACGTGATCCAAGGCGACAACGTCACCGGCAGGGTCCAGTCCGTGGACGATGGGGGAGTCACCCTCGTTCCGGAAATCGCCGTCAAGAAGGGCATGAAGCCCAAACAAGGTGAACCCGTCAAGCTTCCTTTCGACAGGATCCGCAGCGGAAAAGTCGAGATAGAGTTCAGCCACCTCGAAGAGGCCGGCTTGGAAAAAGCAAACAATGGACCTTCTGAGGAGGCCTGATGGATATTGACATGAGCGCACTGAGACTCCTGGAGCGTGAGCGTGAAATCCCGCTGGATCTCCTGATTCCAACAATCGAGCAGGCACTGCTCGTGGCCTATCACAAGACCCCCGGCGCCTTCGAAAAGGCCCGGGCCGAGCTCGACCGCAAGAGCGGCCACGTGACCATCTGGGCCACCGAGATCGACGACGACGGCGCCCCGATCGGCGAGTTCGAGGACACCCCCGCGGGCTTCGGACGCATCGCGGCGAGCACCGCACGGCAGATCATCCTGCAGCGCCTCCGGGACGCTGAGGACGACAACGTGCTGGGCCAGTTCAAGGGCCGTGAAGGTGAGCTTGTCGCCGGCACCATCCAGCAGGGCAACAACCCGCACATGATCCAGGTGAACCTGGGCACGGTGGAGGCACTGCTGCCGCCGCCCGAGCAGGTTCCCGGCGAGAAGTACATCCACGGCAACCGGCTGCGCGCTTTCGTGATCGACGTCCACCGCGGCACCAAGGGCCCGTCCATCACGCTGTCCCGCTCCCACCCCGGGCTCGTCCGGAAGCTCTTCGAACTCGAAGTTCCCGAGATCGCGGACCGTTCGGTCGAAATCGTGGCGCTTGCCCGCGAAGCCGGTCACCGCACCAAGATCGCCGTCAAGGCAAACACCCCCGGCGTGAACGCCAAGGGTGCCTGCATCGGTGAAATGGGGTCGCGTGTCCGGGCGGTCATGACTGAACTGAACGACGAGAAGATCGACATCGTTGACTACAACGACGATCCGGCGACCTTCATCGCCAGCGCCCTCTCGCCCTCGCGCGTGAATTCGGTCACAATCACCGACGAAGCCACGCGTTCGGCCCGGGTGGTCGTTCCGGATCGCGGCCCGCAGCCTGTGTGCGCTCTCACGGGTTAGCCGTGATTTCCAAGCTGACCGGCAGGCCTGGGTTCGGGACCCGGGCGCCGGAGGGGCTAGAATAGACATGACCGCGCCTAACGGCCGGTATCCGTGTGTCTTTGGCGCGTCTGGGTTTTTCCCGGATTCCCGGGACGCGGTGATTCACCAAGCAGTTGTACTGGCAGGAAGATACTCGTACGTGGCACATGTGCAACACCTCGGGAATCAGCCGCAGCGCACCTGTATCGGATGCCGACAAAAAGGATCGCGGTCGGAGTTACTCCGGCTCGTCGCCGGCGCCGGTGGTTCGTCCGCCGTCGTGGTGGATGAACGACGCCGGATGGCTGGCCGGGGAGCATGGCTGCACCCCAGCGAAAAGTGCCTGGCACTGGCGGTCAAACGTCGAGCGTTCGGCCGCGCCCTCAACGGCGCAGCCGGTACAGCCGATGTTGAACGCCGGATCACTGCCGGCACGGAAGCCGTGGGCACCCCGGTGGCCGCAGCAACAACCGTCCAACCTGAAAGCGGGTCAGAAAACTGATGGAAACCCGATGAGTTCCCAGCGATGAGTGCGCAACGATGACAACTTTGTTGCGCTCTGCAATGGGCCTTTCAGCTGCATTCGCGGCGGAGGCCCGCAGTAAGAAGTAGACGGTTCGTGCCTGGCTCGGTGCGGACCGAGACAGGAGAAATGTGGCCAAGGTCCGCGTACATGAGCTTGCTAAAGAGCTCGGTATTACTTCCAAAGATGCAGTAACCAAACTGCAGGAACTGGGCGAATTCGTTCGCTCCGCCTCGTCAACAATCGAGGCTCCCGTTGTGCGGAAACTGCGCAACGCTTACCCCGACGCCCCCGCAGCTTCGAAGTCAGAAGCTCCGGCGTCCGCCCCCCAGGCATCTGCCAGCCCGGCAGCGACCCGTCCGGCGCCTGCGCCTGGCCCCGCTGCGCCCACAGCGCCGGCGGCTGCAGTACCCAAGGCTGAAGCTCCGGCTCCGGCCGCTGCGGCACCTGCCGCCGCTCCGGCAGCCCCCGCCGCCCAGGCCCCGGC
>NZ_JBFUAR010000002.1:0-139257 GCF_056406175.1 Arthrobacter sp. P1_D12 | reverse complement strand
GGCCCGGCAAATTCAACCAATTCAATACAATAAATTGGTATCAACAAACTTGGCACACTATTGAGTTCTCAAACAACAGACACACCCGGCACCACCACAACCAACAATCAGTCAAGGATCGCTCCGGAGCAACTTTTCAAACTTACCCGATCTTGGAAGTCTTTGCAAATTCACATTTCTGCGATTTACATTCATCCAAGAAGGTCCCCGCCGTTATTTAGCACGCAAATTTGCGAACCATTTTCGGGCTGTTTAGAAGGGGGTCGGTCGCTTTCTTTCCGCATCAGCGGCGGCGACTCGAATTACTTTACACGCCGGGAGGACCCTGCACAAATCGGCCATCCGACGGGCCTCTTGGCGTCATATTCCCCGGATCGGCGCGGAATCCGGCAGCTCCCGCCGTCCCCAAGGGCCAGCCGGCCGCCGTCGGACTTCTATGGAGTGGGTCACACGCCGCAGGTTCCGCCTGACAGAGAGGAGCCGTGCAACCTCCCAGCGAGCAGCCGCCTCCAGGCGACTGCCCGCCCTACCTAGCCGCCAGGTCCGTTGCGCCGGAACCGCCGCACTGGCTAGGGTTGATTGTAAGCATGCTTAGCATGTGCGTGGAGTGCGCATTGTCCGCGCTGAGACCCCAACATCCGGAGGAGCATCATGACTGATCAGTACACCTTCAAAAACCCGGTAACAGCGTACGAACACATCTCACCCCCGAAGCAGAGCCAGCCAGAACCCGGCCTGGATGCCAAGCTGACCCCGAAGGCGGACCTGGGCGAGGACACGTACCGCGGCACCGGCCGGCTCGAGGGCCGCAAGGCGCTCGTGACCGGAGCGGACTCCGGCATCGGCGCCGCCACGGCCATCGCGTTCGCACGCGAGGGCGCCGACGTCGTCATCTCCTACCTGCCCGAAGAGGAGGAGGACGCCACCCGCATCGCGAACCTGATCGAGAAAGCCGGGCGCAAAGCGATCAAGGTTCCCGGTGACCTCAAGGACTCGGCGACGTGCCGCGAGCTGGTGGACACTGCGGTGCGTGAACTGGGCGGTTTGGACATCCTCGTGAATAACGCCGGCAAGCAGGTGGCGCAGGAGGACATCGGTGAGATCACCGACGAGCAGTTCGACCACACGCTGAAGACCAACGTCTACGCCATGTTCTGGCTGACCAAGGCCGCCGTGCCGCACCTGCCGCCCGGGTCCGCCATCATCAACACCACCTCCATCCAGGCCTACAACCCCTCGCCGACGCTGGTTGATTACGCCACCACCAAGGCCAGCATCAACAACTTCACCAAGGGTCTGGCCCAGCAGCTCGCCCCGAAGGGAATCCGGGTCAATGCGGTCGCACCCGGGCCCATCTGGACGCCGCTCCAGCCCAGCAGCGGGCAACCGACGGAGGCCCTGCCTAAGTTCGGCAAGGACACTCCCCTTGGCCGGGCCGGCCAACCGGCAGAGCTGGCCCCGGCCTACGTGTTCCTGGCATCCGCGGAGTCCAGCTATGTCGTGGGCGAGACGCTCAACGTCAACGGCGGCAGCCCCACGCCGTAGTCCATCGCCGTATTCCGGCGCGAACGCCGCGTAAACCGGGTGGTCCTTCCCCACAGCGTCAGGCTGCTCGTTGAAGGGCCGCTGTTCATGGAGTTGACCCTAGACGGTATGCGGGACAGGGGTCTGGATGAAGCTTCGCCCCGGGCCTATATTTTGCTTAACGGCAATAGCGCGGTCGCACCAAAACGGGTGCGGCGTGTTCAGGAGGAGACCATGACCCCGACACCTAAACAGCCTTTGACTGACGACAGCATCAAAGTCCGTCAGGTCAGCCATTACCAGTTCAGCTGGGTGGCGGGCGACCCCGGAAAGCCTGGCACCTGGACGCTTCAGCTGGTCCTTGATCAAGGGGCATGGGAAGAGCTCCTGACATTGGACGGGCAGGATGCCGAGAACCTGCAGGCGCTCCTTTCCGCGTCGGCGACCGTCTTTTACGATGTGCCGCGACGGACCCTGATGTTCGGGACCACAGCCTCGGGGCAGCACTAGTCGCTTCCGCCGCGCTATTCACTGCCTGCTATGGCACTGCCACCCTGACAGGATGGAACGATCTCTGGGCAGGCCGGCACTCACCGGGCCGACCTTTGGACCGTGCCACACTAAGAGCGTGACGACGTCGTACGCGTTCCGAGCCGAGCTGTGGCACTACCCCGAGCAGGCAGGCTGGCACTTCATCACCTTGCCGCCAGACCTGGCGGAGCAGCTCAAGGACCAAGCCGCTCCGTTCCGGAAGGGCTTCGGTTCGTTGAAGGTGAAAGCCTGCATCGCCGGGCAGCGGTGGCGGACGTCGCTCTTCCCGGACAGCAGGACCAACTCGTATCTCCTCCCCGTCAAGAAGGCCATTAGAACCGCGGCCGGCATCCGCGCCGGCGATGAGGTGGACGTGGAAGTCGAGCTGATTCTGGAGGGCTGACAACAGGGACTGGATTGCAGGGGTAACTGCAGGGCGATCCGAACGCTTCTGCTGTCTTCTGAGACGCTGGTTGAAGGAACAGCTCACCGCGCCGGAGATGCCTCCACGAACGCCACTTGCGTGGCGTATTGCTGATAGAGCTTGACGGCCTCGTCGATCTCGATGTGACCGAAGTTCAGCGAGACCTGCAGCCCCTCCAGCTGGGCGCTGGCGGTCTCGGCTGCGCTCACACGGTCCGCCACGGAACGGGACGTGGCAAAGTTTGTCGCCAGCGCCGCCGCAACGGAGCAGATCACCGCCAGCAGACACAGTCCGCGCCACACAATCGAGTCGTCGGCCAGGTTGAAGATGTTCGCCACCGCTTCAGTGAACCCGGTGCCACCGGCGGCGGGGCCGACCGTGAACGCAGCGGCCAGCGCACTGCCCACGATGCTGATGCTGGCCAGCCGGGAGCGCCGTGGCCGTTCCCTGCCGAGGTAGGACTGAAGGTCCCGTTGCTTCTCGTCGATGCGGTTGGACAGCCTTTGCCGCGTATCGGATGTTTCGTCCATGATCTGGTCCCCGGTTCCCTCGCCGATCGTGTCCGCACGCCTGGAAAGTGGGATCCGGGCCGCCAGCGGTCCACCGGTTCCCCCCAGCCGGGACGGGAACTCCCCCGCCCCGTTGCCGGCTCTCCTCCCGAAACGCGCACACGTTTAGGATGCTCCCGCGCCACTGCGGGTGTCTAGACACTTGACCGACGACGCCGGTGTTCCCCGCCCGTCCGGGGCGGGCAACGGTACTCCGAGAGTCTCCCGCTGCCGCTATTCGTTCGTCGGCGTCCTGGCGTCAGCTCCCGCGTGCATGGCGGTCTCGGTGGGAGGCCGCCAGATTGGCGTGCCGTCGAGTGAGAGGTCAGCCGGTGGAGCAGTCACATGGGCCGTGATCCCCTGGGCGCGGAGCTCGGTCTCCAGAATGAGCAGCATCCTCTAGCTGGTGGGGTCGTACTGGAAAGCGCGGACCTCCTGCGCGCAACAGCAGGCGGCCGCGATCTTCGCGGCCCACTCCAAGGCAGCCTCGTACGAGGGCAGCTCCAGCACCGAGTAGCCGCCTTCGAGCTGCGTCGTCTGCGGGTAAGTGCCCTCGCGCACGGTCCCATCGCCGTCGACCATGACGGGCGGGATGCCCTCATCGATGCCGCCGCCGAACACCCAGACGCCGGCATCCTTCGCCTCCTGGACGACCGCGTGCGACGCATCGGAAACAGCCTGCAGCTCTTCCTCGGGGAAGACCATGGCGGCACTGGGAAACGAGATCAGATACTTGGTCATCGCGTCGACTCCTTCTTCGCAGCACGGTGAATCGCGTTCATCCTCGCCGATGCCATCGTGCCGCGCAACGGTCACGGCGGGTCCCGCGGAGGCCGGTGCTTGCTCGCGGATCCGCTCGCGGGCGGCCGGCTCCATCTGCCTCACGGTGGCCGTGACGGCGAACCTGGGACGTCAAACAGCACCCGATCCGTACGGGCGCGTGATTGCTTCAAGGAAATGCCCGTCAGGATCCGCGAAGTAGACGCCGCGTCCGCCGTCGTTGTGGTTGATCTGCTGTGGGCGGGACCGCCCCGGGTCCGCCCAATAGGGGATGCCCTCGGCCTGGATCCTTGCGAAGATACCGTCGAAGTCCTCCTCGCTGACCAGGAAGGCGTAGTGCTGCGGGGCGATGGGCCGGTCCGCCGTGGCGAAATCGAGGGCCACCCCGTGGTCAAGGGGAACGGTGATGAAGGACCACATGGCTTGGGGTTCCGGCAGTCCGAGCACGTTGGCCAGGAACTTCGCCGACCGCCGCTTATCCGTTGCGTAGACGATGGTGTGGTTGAAAGCGACCGTCATGGCGACCTCCTTCGGTGTGGTTGTCTGAGACCATCTGACATCCGGCACTCTTCAGATTTCAAGAGCGCCGGCTACGTCCCTGGAACGTTCATGGCGCCAGTCTCAGCAGGGAAACATAGGCTGAGATCACGACGCCGGCCGGTGGCCCAGTCTTCGAGCGGAAGCCCTTGACGGGCACTGTCATACTGACGCCATGGCAATCCGAATGACACGGCGTGGAACGGTACTGCTGCGGTACGGTGCCGCGGCTGCCCTGCTTGTCGCTGCCCAGCTGGCGGGCTTTTGGTTCCACTCAGCCGGCATTTACCAAGGCACCGCGAACGTTCCGCTCGCCGAATTTCCGGAGGACGTGGACGTTTTCTACGTTCTGACCTTCGCACCCTCCATGATCGGACTCAAATACCTGGTCTACGACTTCGCGGTTAGGGCGTTCACGAAGACCTACAGGACTCCTGCGCTGCTCGTCTGCTTCTTCGTCGGCTATGCGGCCGCATTGGCCATCGACGCCGCATGCCTATTTTCGGCGTCGAAGCCAATAGCCGATGCAGGGTTCGCCATCATGGGCGCGATTTTCCAAACTCCGTTGGTCCTCTTCGCATTTGGGACCGCAATCGCCGCGACGGTCCTTCTAAAAGACCGGCCTCCTCAGACCGGGGCTACGCAGGCCCCGTGAACGTATGCGGTGACCACAGAATGCCGCCACGAAGCGCTGAACTCCACACGGCACCGCACCACGTCGGGCCTGACCCCCGCCTCCAACACTGGAGATGGGGGTCAGGCCCGTGTGGATACTGGCGTGTGGCTGCCGGGATTCAGTCAGCCCTGGAGGGACCGCAGGGATGCGTACGGTTCGCTGGGCAGGTTGCCTGCCATCCAGGGGCGGGTGGACCGGATGGGAGGAGTGTGGCCCCGGCCGTCGCGGACGACCGCGACGATGGTGGCGACGGCTGCGAAGACCAGGAGTCCGGCGAGCAGGAGAGCGGCAATTTCCATGTGAAGAGCACCTCGGGCGAGTGATAAAGCTGGTTGTTGGGGCTGATGATGGATCAGGTTGTTGGGCCGGAATCCCGGGCGATCGGTGCGGGTTTGGTTTTGCGGCTGGGGTTCAGGTTTCCGGTCCTTTTGTGGGGACATGTCCAGTTTCCGCGGGCACCGTGTGAGCCACCGTGTGAGCATTTTCCGCTGTGGTTTTCCGCCCGCTTCCGGCTCCCTGCGGCTCCGATCATGCGCCGGCCAGGCGCCGTCGCTCCCCCGCCGCACGCTCGCCGTCCACCCCTCCCGCGCGCCCGCTGGCGGCGTAGCATGACTCATATGGCCGAGACTTGGATTCGGCTCCTCGGTCCGCCCCGGATCGAGTCCGCTGGCACCGCACCCCGGCAGCCCCGGGGCCGCAAGGCGTGGGCTGTGCTGGCCTACCTCGCGCTGCAATCGGGCGGCACCGGTCGGGCCCGGACGGCGGCCCTCCTGTTCCCCGACGCCGAGGACCCGCTCGGCGCCCTGCGCTGGAACCTCTCCGAGCTGCGCCGGACCCTCGGCGCGGAATCGGTGGGCGGCGACCCGCTGCGGCTCGTGTTGCCGGCCGGCTGGAACTGCGATGTGCTGGCGGCCCTGCAGCCGGCCGGCGGCGCCGATCCGCGGACCTTCGACGGCGAACTCCTGGAGGGTCTCACCTTCGCGGACTGCCCGGTGTTCGAATCCTGGCTGGAGGACCAGCGGCACCGGCTCGAGAACTCCGTCCTGACGCTGCTCTACGAGGCATCTCTCGCCGCGCTGGCGGCCGGAAGGGCGGACGACGCCGTCGACCTCGCCACCCGCGCGCTGCACCTGGACCCCTTCAACGCCGACTGCCACGCAGTGCTGATCAAGGCCCTGCTCGCCCTGGGTGACTACCGGCGGGCGCGGGAGCAGGCCGACAAGTGCCGCGAGCTGTACCGCCGGGAGCTCGGGCTCGGTGTGCCGGCGGAGGTGCGCCGGGCACTGGCAGATGCGGCGCCCGCCGCGGAGCCCGGGCTGCCGGCCAGTTCGGCCGCAGTGCGGTCATACCTCGACGCTGCCGAGGCCTCGCTCTCGGCAGGCTCCGTGGACCGCGGGCTGGAGCAGTTACGCCTCGCGGCTGAGATCGCGCAACGGACCGGCGACCATCATCTGCTCGCCGAATCTCTGGTGACGCTGTCCGGGGCGCTGATCCATCAGGCCGGCGGCCGCGGCGCCGAGGTGGCCGACCTCCTGCACCGGGCTCTGAAATCGGAGGGCTTGGACCCTGAAGGCCTGCAGTCGCAGACGCGGAACCCCGGGCGGCCTGCGTCGCGGGTGGCGGCGACCGCGTACCGGGAGCTGGGGTACTTGTCCGTGCAGCGGGGCATTCCGGACCGTGCGGCCGGCTGGTTGGAGCAGGCGGCCCGGGCGGCGGACGGGTTCGACGATGAACGCTCCAGGATCCTGGCCATCCAGGGTATGGCGGCCTCGGACACCGCGCATTACGGCGAGGCGCTGGCGGCCCTGGCCGAATCGAGCCGACTCGCCACCGCCTCTGGGGGCCGCCGCCTGCTGGCGTTCAGTGCGGCCCTGACCGGCCGGGTGCATCTGCTGCGCGGGGATCTGGAGCCGGCGGCTGAATGCCTGGACCGGGCCCAGGAATTGATCGCGGCCGAGCACTGGACGGCGTTCGAACCCTTTGTCGCCGGCCTCCGCGGCGAGACGTTCCTCGCCGCAGGCCGGCTGGAGGACGCTGCTCCTCTGATCGACCGTTCGTGGGTGATGGCCGACGTCGCCGGCGACCACTGCTACCTGACCCTGGCCGCGGGGGCCAAGGCCCGGCTCAGTATGGCGCTGGACGATCAGGCCGCGGCCGAATCCTGGCTCAAGCGCGGGCTCGACACCACCCCCTGGTATCTCTGGTACCGGGCGCGGCTGCTGGATACGGCCGCCGAGGTCGCGATCGACGCCGGCTCCCCCGCCGCCGGGGACTATGCCGACCGGCTGGGCACCATGGCCAGCCGCGGCGCCCTGCGCGAACTGGTGGTCCGGGCGCACTCGCACCGGGCGGTCCTGGGCGACACCGCCGCCGCGGAGACCATTCCGTGGCTGGCCAAGGACATCGACAACCCGGCGCTCAACACGTACCTGGCGCGCCGCGGCCAGCTCTGATCAGCAGGGGCGCGTGCTGTGGCGCTGGGCGGCAGGGGCGAAAGACACTGCTGACTCGACGGGCGCCTGGTGCTACGGTAGCGAAATGTCAGCAACCTTGGTTCGCCCCAGACGCGGCAAAATCTTCGCAGGCGTGTGCGCTGCCTTGGCCGACCGTTTCGAAGTCCCCCGGGCATTTGTCCGGCTCGGGTTCATGTTCTTCGGCCTGTTCGGCGTGGGCGAGTTCGTCTACATCGCGTTGTGGATCCTCATCCCCCGGGACGGCTAGCCGCAGACTTGTAGCGCGGGTCCCGACGCGGGGAGCCCTGGCCGGCATCAGGAGCGCGAAGGCGCGGCCGACGACGGCGGTGCCGCGCCGCCGTCGTCGTCCCTGTCTTGGAAGCACGGGTGGGTTAAACAAAAGCAGGGCCCGTCCGAAGACGGGCCCTGCTCGAAACCTAACGGTCCCGGGTATCTAAAAGGGAATTAGATAGCCTGGATGTTGGTGGCCTGGGGACCCTTGGGGCCCTGCTCGGTTTCGAAGGAGACCTTCTGGTTCTCTTCGAGGGAGCGGAAGCCGGAGGAGTTGATCGCAGAGTAGTGTGCGAAAACGTCCTGTGAGGAGTCATCGGGGGAAATGAAGCCGAAGCCCTTTTCAGCGTTAAACCATTTGACGGTACCAGTAGCCATTATTTTTGTCCTTCGTGAAGGTGGAGGAACTGTCCCGACTTTCGGGTCCTCCTGTTTGGGGTGCTCAAAACCGCTGCTTCAGAAGAACATGGGCTTTCGACCATGCGTACTGCCTGAACTACGAACTGCATAAACACAACAACAGGATCAACCATACAGGAGATTCCGGACACCATTTACCACAGCCCAGTCGTGCCGCCCTCCGCGGCAACCCGCCGGGCACCGCGCCAGCCCTCTGCGCGCCCTGCCTGTGCCGTGCCCGGCCGCGGGCATATCCTGCAGGAAGACCAGCCCGCGACCCTCAGTACCGGAGGAAGACCCATGGAAATGCCGAAAGCGTCCGACGCCGACAAGGAACACTTCCGCTCGGTGCTCCCGAACCATCCCGAGGTGGTCGTCAAGCCGATGTTCGGGAACCTCGGCGCCTTCGTGAACGGCAACATGTTCGCCGGCCTGTTCGGCCCCACCATCGGCGTGAAGCTGGCCGAGGCGGACAAGGAGACGCTGGAAGGCACCGAGCGGACCGTCCCGTTCGGGCCGCCGGAGCGCCCCATGGGCGGCTACACCGGGTTGCCGGAAGTCTGGAACGCCGAGGGCGACGGCGATGAGGCGCGGGCCAAGGCCTGGGTGGCGAAAGCATTCGAGCACGTGGCCGGACTGCCGCCGAAGGAACCGAAGGTTTCTAAACCCGGTCCCAAAAAATAGAAAGACTAGGGCAGGACAACATTCACGAGTTCTGACCGGCTGCCGGTTTCCAGGTCCTCGGTTAGGGCCAGCGCACCGACCTGGGGGCAGTGATACTTGTACTCGCGGGAGTTCTTTTCAAGCGGCGTCCAGTCGTAGACCTTGACGCAGTCGGTGTAGGTGCCGGATTTCGTGGAGACGGTCTCGCCGGTAGCCACAGTGTCCCGCATATCTTCCGCGTGGCCAACGTAAAATTCCTGCTTGTAGGAGTCGCCGACGCTCTGCTCGGCCTTCATCCAGATCCCGGCTTTTGCGCCGTCTTTTCCATGCAAAAAGCTGCCGGAGTGGTTCAACAAGATTCCATTCGAGTAGTTGTCCACGTCCTCGCCGAAGTACCAGACGTCGCCGATTTTGTGTTGCGCCAGATAATCCCGGGTTTCCTCTACGAGCTGCCCGCTCTTGTACTCCTTGTCCAGATAGACCACCGTCTCAACACCGTCTATGGTCCGCGTCTCCGGCAGTATTTCGATCTCGATCCTCTCGGTGATTCTTCCTTGCTCGGTGGTCTCGTACGTCAGTTTCTTGCCGACAGGGAGCGCAAAGTATTTGTTGGTGATTTCGGTGGTGAAATCTGCCGGGTTGATCTGCGGGTTGTACTCCGCGGCCCTACTCCTTTGTGTGTTGTCGAGGACAAATAATGTCGCCCCGCCAACAACCAGCAACAGGACGATCACACCAAAGAAGATTTTGGTTCGTCGGTTCATGACCTTTCCCACTCCTTCTGAGTAGAAATTCCTGAAGGGGGTCAGAGCACCGCTGCTTGCCCATGGCCATAGGAAAAAGGTAGCGGTCCGCACTGAACCAGAACACCCTTGACGAACACCACGCTGGGGGCCGACGCCGTCGTCGGGCACCTGTTCTTAGCGACGCTGTGGGCATACCCTGCCCACATTCCCGCCTGAACCCTGGCTACGGGAGAAGAACCATGGAGACCCCGACGGCCGCCCGACCTGCGGCTCCGCAAAGTGTCGACACCCTCGTCGTCGGCGCCGGGCAGGCAGGTTTGGCCACCAGCTACTGGCTAAGCCGGGCCGGCGTCGAACACCAGTTGCTGGAACGGCGCGAAACGCTTGGCGGGGCGTGGCAGGACCGGTGGGACGCGTTTTGCCTGAACACGCCGAACTTCTCGCTCGCGCTGCCCGGCATGCCGTATGACGGCCCCGCCCGGGAAGCATTCATGCTGCGAGATGACCTCATCGGCCATTTCCGGCACTACGCGGAGAGCATCGACGCTCCCGTCCGAACGGGTGAGGATGTCACCCGCGTCGCGCCCGGGGATGGTGGCGGCTTCAACGTGGCCGCCACCCGGGGCAGCTGGCGGGCCCGGAACGTGGTGCTCGCTACCGGGGGTTACCAGATGCCGAAAATCCCCGCGCTGTCGGCGCAACTGCCTGGCAACATCCTGCAACTTCATACCGACAGCTACCGCAACCCGGGCCAGCTGCCCGACGGTGCCGTGCTCATCGTTGGCACCGGCCAGTCCGGCGGCCAGATCGCCGAGGAACTGCTCGCCGTCGGCCGCGAAATCCACCTGGCGGTGTCCACGTGCCCGGAAGCGCCGCGCCGGTACCGCGGCCAGGACCTCCTGTATTGGATGATGCAGCTTGCACAATTCGGCCCCGACTACGGATTGAACGGCCTCACCGTGGGGCAGTTGCCTTCCCCCGCGGCGAGGTTCGCCTGCAACCCGCTGGTGTCCGGCGCCGACGGCGGCCACGACATCCACCTGCGGGACCTCGGCCGCCGCGGCGTCCGGCTGCACGGCCATTTGGAAGCAGCCGACGACGGCGACCTCGTCTTCAGTGATGACCTTCCGGAACGCCTGGGCATGGTGGAGGCGGCGTTCTACCAGCGGATGAAGCCGATGTTCGACAGCTATATTGCCGCCACCGGCATGTCGGCACCTGAAGCGGAGCCGCCGCGCAAGGACGACTGGCTTCCTTCGGAGCCGGCGCGGCTAAATCTCGAAGCCGCCAACGTCACGTCGGTCCTCTGGGCCACGGGCTACCGGCTGGATTTCAGCATCTTGGACATCCCGGTGCTGGACGAATGGAACTACCCCCGGCACCACCGCGGCGTCACCGAGCACCCGGGCTTGTACGCCGTCGGGTTGCCGTGGCTGACCGGGCACGGCTCGTCCATCGTGGCGGGCGTGGGCCGCGATGCCGAATACATTGCGCAGCATATTGCGGAGAACAGCGCCGCCCGGTGACGGCGACGTTCCAGAGGGGCGGCTACCCGGTCAAGGACCGTCGAAGTCCGCTGGCGCGGCGAGGCCGGCCGAGCTGAACCATTCCCTGACCCAGGGCTGGACCGCGGGCATCGCGAGTTGCTCGGCAACAAGCTCCGGTGGCCCGCCAAACACGGACTTCCCCTCCTCCAGAAGGTCCCCGGTGCCGCTGCCGGCGAGGAGCCCGAAGAGGGCAGGCTGGTCGAGGAAGGGAAGCTTCCCGCCGTCGCCATCGGTCAGCACGCCCCAGCGCGAGGTGAACAGCGAAAACTCCTCCGGACGTTCTCCGTGGTCCGCCACGAGCGGGCAGGCCTCGCAGTCGAGCTGGATCCGCCGGTAGTTGGGCTCCGTTTCGTCGAGGGCCATCAGTTGGACATCGTCCAGCCACGACAGCCAGACCGCTGTGCACTCTCCCCTCAGCGGGTACGGGGCGGCGGCGATGTAGCCGGCCTTGCTGACGTGGGCGGAGTGGCCAACGGCGATGTTGTGGAGCTGCCCCCGGACCAGCGGCAGGACCGCGCTGACGGGCTGGCGGTAGCTGGCGAATTTCTGCCGCATCACGTCGGCGCTTGCATTCGAGCCGATAGAGACCACCAGGGAACGGGCGTCCAGCGGTGCCGCGCCGGCGTGCGCGAGGGCCTCATCCAGTCCGGCTGAAGGCTCAAGGGGCCGGAATCCGTTGCCGTCCATGACCCCCGAGGCCACAGGCGGGTCCCACGGATACAGCAGCGGATCGAGATGGCCGGCGCCGCCGGCCTCGCTCAGTCCCATGGAGTCAGCCGGGTGGAGCCGGGTGGAGCCGTCGGCATCGTGCTGGAGACTAATCAAGGTGGCCCGCTTTCATGGTCGGGACTTCCAGTGTCCCGCACTCTGGGGGAAAGCGGACCTTCGGCGCTTGAGGAACCGGACAGCCCGCGACGCCTCGGTGCGAGGCCCTTCCGCAATCCCCGAAGCAAGCCCCCGACACCGCCGCGGATCGCCGCGCCGGTGCAGCTGGGCACGGAGGCTGCCCGATCGCCAGGGCGGGGCAACAACTTCAGCGTGGAGACCACCGACGGGAACATCACGCCAGCGTACGTGGCGCTGGAAAAGGCACCCTCCAGCGCCCGCGCATCACCTCCGCGTCGGCCGGTCTCCCAGGGCAGGTGTACCAGCTCCACAGCCACGATTACTGCAACCCGCAACAACTGCCCGACGGCGCCGCGCTGGCGGTGGGCACCGGGCAGTCCGGCGGCTAGGACGTCGTAAGACGAACGACGTGGCTACCGAGTGATTGCCGCATCTCCGGACTCAGATTCAATTTCCGTATCTGTAGTCTCTGCCGGTACCGCCACCGCCCTACGCTCCTCGATCCCTTGAGCTACATGCAAGATGGTGTCTTCGACAGCTCCGCCGATCGCTTTTGGAACTGAAGCCACTCCATCAGCAACAGCAACGGCGGCACCCGTCACCGCCCCAGTAGCCTTCTGGCCCAGGCGCATTACCGATTCGTGCCACTGGGTGCGCTTGATGGTCGAGGCCTCGGGCATGTCAAAGTTCGAACTAAAGATCCGCAGCAACCTCTGTAGCTCTTCGCCGGCGGTGTAGAGCCTGGTCATATCCACGGGATTCGTAACGCGGGTGAACGTATCAACATCCACTGCCGCCGATACGGCGTCGGACAGAGTTTGAAGTGCCGCGGTGGTGCTTGCCATTCGCCGTTCCCGCGACTTGGCGATGTGACGGGAGTGAGCAGTGGAATCCGATCCGTCATGCGCGCTGCGGACAGCCTCCAAGGAGTCCATTCGAACCATGTTTGTGAGAGCTACAGCCGCGATGACCAGCCAATGCTTCAGTTCGCCTTTAGCCGCCGCCTCGGCGTTGCTCACCCGCTTGCCAAGATTTTTGACGGCGAGACCGTCTGCAATGGTGTTGAGGTGGTTGAGGGCGACGGCGTGCGCCTGGGCGAGCGCCGCCGCCTGTCCCGACACTTGGTCCCAAAGAGCGTCGTTAAGCCGACCGGTCTCCTCGAGAAACCCAAACGCCTTATCCAGGACGTGGGTCGTGCCCTGCACGTTGCCGAGTGCCTCGTCACGGTTATCCCGGACGATCGTGTCCAGTTTCGCGTCCACAGCCTGAACAAGGGTGTCGAGGTCTTTGAGGGCCACACGGATCGCCAAAGTTGCGGCCATTATCTGCACGTTCGCGGCCACGGCAGGGTTGACTGGTGAGGAGCTCACCAATTCGATGATCGTGTCGATCCTGCCATCCGACTGTCGTAGCACACCGCTGACAATCCCGAGCTTTTCCTCGGTGGACCCAACGAGTTCCAGGAACCGAGCGTAGGACTCGGGCGTCATGTGGAAGGAGTTGCCCGGGACATTTGCCGACATAGCAGTCGCAGCCGCCCCAGCCAGGCCTGCAAGCAGATCGGCCACCCCTGACCCCAGGTTCGTTCTGGTCTCTTCTTTGACGTCAAGCTTGCGGAAAAGCTCGGCAATTGCTGTCGGGTCGCCTGCCACTAGGGCATTTGTCCCGTCGACGTACAGGGAGAGTTCACGGTCATTGTCGGTCATCCCAACATCTTCACACACGCTGGTCCTGGCAGGGCGGGCGCCACTTCGGAGTCCTCAGGATCGGTGCCGCCGGGTCACCCCACGCAATGC
This sequence comes from Arthrobacter sp. P1_D12, assembly GCF_056406175.1. Classification (NCBI taxonomy): domain Bacteria; kingdom Bacillati; phylum Actinomycetota; class Actinomycetes; order Micrococcales; family Micrococcaceae; genus Arthrobacter; species Arthrobacter sp. P1_D12. The sequence goes on along the minus strand of NZ_JBFUAR010000002.1, from coordinate 125,496 downwards.
TAAAGCGAGTACAGCGAGCTGGTCTGCCGGGAGTTGTAGCCATGAGCGTGCCATTTCACCACTTGACTCAGTTCCTCGGACACAAACGCACACGGTGCTAATCTCGGGGACAAACCAAACGAAATGTGGAGAAAACTGTGGCAGGAACAGCCGATAAAGTGGCAGATGCGATCAAGGTCGGCGGCGCGACGGCGAAACAAGCTGCTGCCAAAGTGCATGACGTAGCCACCGACCCTGTTGTGCAGGAGAAAGCCCGGAAGCTCGCCGAGATTGGCGCAAAAGTGTACCGCGTGGCCAACAGCCCGGAGGCGAAGAAGGCTTACCGTCAGGTCGCAGCCCTCTTGAACAGGACGCGCAAGAAGTAAGGCTATCCGGGCGACGCTCCGGCGGCCTGAGGATCTGTGTGACCGAGCAATGTCACCCCTTCCCCATACAATGCAGAGGCAAGTACGTGCGTGATCGATTGAACGCTGCACGGCAATGGGGGCGCCGCGGTCGGCCATAGCGCGATCGGCCAAAGACAGCGCACCCCACTGCCCGCAGCAAAGGAAGTGGGAGCAGTGGCCAGCAACAACAACGCCAACCTGGTGTGGAGCATTGCGAATATTCTGCGGGGTACCTACAAACCGGCGCAGTACGGCTCGGTGATCCTTCCGTTCACCATCCTCCGCCGTTTGGACTGCGTACTGGACTCCACCAAGGACGCCGTCCTGCAGGAGGCAGAGGCGAAGAAGGACCTCAATATCCCGTTGGACACCTTCCTCCAGAAGGCCTCAGGCCACAGCTTCTTCAACACCTCCAAGTTCAACTTCGCCAAGCTCCTGGATGACCCCACGAACATCAAGGCGAACATCCTCAACTACGTCCAGGGCTTCTCGGAGAACACCAGGGACATCTTCGAGCGCTTCGAGTTTTACAAGACGCTTGAGAAGCTGGACAGCTCGGACTTGCTTTACCACGTCACCAAGGACTTCGCCGCGATCGACCTCCACCCGGAGACCATCAGCAATATCGAGATGGGCCTCATGTTCGAGGAACTCATCCGCCGCTTCGCCGAAGCCTCCAACGAAACCGCCGGTGAGCACTTCACCCCGCGCGAAGTCATCCAGCTCATGGTCCAGCTCCTGCTGAACTACGACGACGACGTCCTCACCAAGGAAGGCATCGTCCGCAGCATCTACGACCCCACCGCCGGAACCGGCGGCATGCTCACCGTCGCCCAGGAACACCTACACGCCCTCAACCCGAGCGCCTCCCTCGTCGCGTACGGGCAGGAAATCAACGACGAGTCCTACGCCATCTGCAAGTCGGACCTGCTGATCAAGGGCCAGGACATCTCCAAGATCTCCGTCGGCGACACCCTCGCCAACGACCAGAACATCGGCCAGCAGTTCGACTTCATGCTCTCCAACCCGCCCTTCGGCGTGGAGTGGAAGAAAATCCAGCCGCAGATCCAGAAGGAGCACGAACTCCACGGCTTCGACGGCCGCTTCGGCCCGGGCCTCCCCCGCGTCAGCGACGGTTCCCTGCTGTTCCTCCTGCATCTGGTCCGCAAGATGCGCCCGGCGCACGACGGCGGCTCCCGCATCGGCATCGTCCTGAACGGCTCGCCGCTGTTCACCGGCGGCGCCGGCTCAGGCGAGTCCGAGATCCGCAAGTACCTCATCGAGAACGACTTCGTGGAGGCCATCATCGCGCTGCCCACGGACATGTTCTACAACACTGGCATCGCCACCTACATCTGGATCCTCTCCAACAGCAAGAAGCAGAAGCACCCGGAGCGCGTGGGTAAGATCCAGCTGATCAACGGTGTCGACTTCTTCCAGAAGATGCGCAAGAGCCTCGGCTCCAAGCGCAAGGAAGTCGGTTCTAAGGACATCGCCAAGATCGTCCAGCTATACGGGGCATTCGAGGACGACGGCGAGACCTCCAAGATCTTCAACAACCAGGATTTCGGCTACTCCACCATCACCGTCGAGCGACCCCTCAAGCTCAACTTCGCCTGCACCCCGGAGCGCATCGACGCCGTACTGGCGCAGAAGCCCGTCGAGAAACTGTCCGACGACGACCGGCAGCTCCTCAAGAAGACGCTCACCCGGCTCGGTGAAGACGAAACCAAGCTCTGGAAGAACCGCGAGGCGTTCCTCAAGACCCTCAAGCCGGCTCTCGCAGGTGCTGGTCTCAAACTCGGCGCGCCGGTCCTGAAAGCTGTCCTCGCCGGGCTCTCCGAACGCGACGAAACCGCTGACGTCTGCAATGGCCCCAAGGGAACACCCGAAGCAGACACGGACCTGCGCGACACCGAAAACGTGCCGCTTGGGGAGGAAATTCAGGCCTACTTCGAGCGGGAGGTCCTCCCCCACGTCGCCGACGCCTGGATCGACGAGTCCAAGACCAAGGTCGGCTACGAGATCCCCTTCACGCGGCACTTCTACAAGTACGTCGCGCCAAGGTCACTGGACGAGATCGACGCCGACCTCAACAAGCTCATCTCCGAGATCACGACGCTGCTGGCTGAGGTGGAACGGTGAGAACACAACTACGGCATCTTTGGCGCGAAGTCGACGACCGGCTCGGAGATAGGCCCGCACCGCCCCTGCTGTCAGTGTCCCAGACACTCGGTGTGGTACGTCGTGAGCTCATAAGTGACAAGCCGCCGCGCGCGGATAGTTTTGATAAGTACAAGATCTGTGATGCTGGCGATGTAGTACTCAACCGTTTCAATGCCTACAGGGGATCTCTCGGAGTCAGTAACGAACGAGGGATCGTTAGTCCTGATTACCTCGTGCTTCGTGCGGATCGAAACTCACATGCCAGCTTCCTCGACTACTTGCTACGTTCAGAAGAGCTGTCTAACTTCATGAAATCGACTATGGGAGGACTCGGTGCATCGGATCCCGACGTCTCGGGCTTCTCCCGAATCGATGTGGGCTCTCTGGGGCAATATAGCGTGCCGACATTCGATTTCCGGAGGCAACAAGAGATCGCCTTCTTCCTCGACCGCGAAACCGCCCAGATCGACGAGCTGATCGGCAAGCAGGAGCGTCTCATCGAACTGCTCACCGAGAAGCGCCAGGCCATCATTACCCACGCGGTCACCAGAGGCCTCGACCCCACTGCACCCACCAAACCCTCCGGGGTCACCTGGCTGGAAAATATTCCTCGGCATTGGACAGCCCCCCGCTTAGCTTGGGAGTCAGACCAAATCGTCGACGGCACGCACTTCACGCCGACGTATGTGGACGAAGGCGTTCCCTTCTTGCGCGTTACAGACATACATACTCCGAAAATTGATCTCCAAAGTGTTGCCAGGATTCCCCAGACCGAGCATGCGGATCTTACAAGACGATGCCGTCCGGCGAAGGGAGATCTTTTGCTTTCCAAGAACGGCACCATCGGCGTGCCACGGGCGGTGACTTGGGACTGGGATTTCAGCATTTTTGTCAGTCTGTGCCTGATTAAGCTCCGCCCAAGCATGTTGGCTGAATTCGCTGAATATGTTTTTCTGTCTAGTGCGATTAAGTCCCAAATCGACGAAGGAACCAAGCAAAGCACAGTATCCAACCTGCATCTGGAAAAAATTCGGCAATTTCGAATCCCATTACCACCGCTCTCCGAGCAGCAACAGGTTATTGAATATCTTCAAGCCCGTACGGGGAAAATTGATTCAGTCACAGAGAGGGCCAAGATGATGGTTGCCCGGCTCCTCGAGCGCAGATCCGCACTGATTTCTGCTGCTGTGACCGGCAAGATCGATGTTCGTAAAGGAGTTGCTTAGGTATGACGTTGCCTCAGTGGCATGGATTCGTCGACCCCGTTCTGCGCATCATGACGGACGGCCAGATCCGCCGGAATGCTGAAATCAGGACTGCCGTCGCGGAGCGCACCCGGCTGACCGATGAGGATATGGCAGAGGTGATGTCTTCCGGTGAGGCGCGCTGGGCTAACCGGATCAACTGGGCGGTTTTCGATTCCATGAAGGCCGGGTTGCTGGTGCGTGAGGCACGCGGGCAATACAAGATCAGCGACGAGGGGCTCCGTCGGGTGTCCTCCACTGCGGAAATCACCTATCAGACGTTGATGGAGTACGAGTCCTACCGCGCGTACCAGAACACGTCGAAGTCACCCAAGAAGACGGTCCTGCCCGGCGTAGAACCGGCTACTGCGGTCTCCGAAGTAGCGGTCGACGCAGATCCGTCCGAGGCCCTTGAGCAGTCCGCGGACCAACTCAACCGGGTGGTCATCGACGAGATCTATCGCAATCTGCTCGAACTCTCTCCTGACGCCTTCGAACGCCTCATTCCGTTTGTCGTGAGAGCGCTCGGCTACGGAACAGACCGAGAAGACAACCTGAAGCCCACTCAGCGCTCCGGCGACAAGGGCATTGACGGGATTGTCTGGCAGGACGCGCTCGGCTTCGACCGGGTCTACCTTCAGGCGAAGCGCTACTCCGAGGGCAACAACGTCGGAGCACCCGACGTCCAGGCCTTCAGCGGCGCCCTGGGCCAGTTCCGCGCTACCAAGGGCATCTTCATCACTACCTCAACGTTCACCACCGGAGCGCGAGCTGTCGCTCGCGACACCGCGCACTACACGGTGATTCTTATCGACGGGCAGCGGCTGGCGTCGCTCATGTTCGAGTACGGCGTCGGGGTCCAGGTCGACCGCACGGTGGTCGTGAAAAAGCTGGACCAGGACTTTTTCGACAGTTTCTAGGGGGAACCACATGGCGCAGCACAATGAAGTGACATTTGAGGAGGAGATCTGCCAGGCCCTCGCGGCCGAGGGCTGGATCTACGAGCCGCAGCGCAAGGCCAGCGAGCTCTACGACGCCACGCGCGCCCTGGTCCCGGAGGACGTCTTCGCGTGGCTGGCAGACACGCAGCCGGAGCAACTGGCCAAGGTCCTGAAGCCTACGGACTCCCCCGCCGAACTCGTGGTCGCGAAGCGGCTGCTCCTGGACCGGCTGTGCAAAGTTCTGGACAAGCCGGCGGCCAGGGAGGCTGGCATGCTCTCCGTGCTGCGCACCGGGTTCAAGGATGTCGCGGCGAAGTTTGAGATGTGCCAGTTCAAGCCGGCCATGGGCCTGAACCCGGAGACGCTGGAGCGTTACGGCAAAGTCCGACTGCGGGTGATCCGGCAGGTGCACTACTCCACGGTGGACACCATGAAGAGCATCGATCTGGTCTTGTTCGTCAACGGGCTGCCGGTCGCGACCATCGAGCTTAAGACGGACTTTACGCAGAACATCAATGACGCCGTCGAGCAGTACCGCAAGGACCGGTTGCCCCGCAACGGCAAGAACAAGGATGAGCTGCTGCTGTCCTTCGGCCGCCGCGCCCTGGTGCACTTCGCTGTCAGCAATGACGAAATCCAGATGACCACCGAGCTCAAGGGCAAGGACACCTACTTCCTGCCGTTCAACGTCGGCAACGACGGGCACGCCGGCAACCCGGTCAACCCCAAGGGGTCGGCCACGAGCTATCTCTGGGAACAGGTCCTGCAGCGGGGCTCCTGGTTGAACATCATCGGCAAGTTCCTGCACCTGCAGATCAGCGACAAAACCGACCCCGTCACCGGCGAACGGGAAGTCCGCAAGTCCCTGCTGTTCCCCCGCTACCACCAGTGGGACGTGGTCAACCAGCTCATCGAGACCGCCCGCGGAGAGGGCCCAGGCCACCGCTACCTGGTGCAGCACTCCGCCGGCTCCGGCAAGACCAACTCCATCGCGTGGACCGCGCACCAGCTCAGCTCCCTGCACGGCGCCGGCAACGAGAAGATCTTCGACTCCGTCATCGTGGTGACGGACCGGACCGTGCTGGATGCCCAGCTGCAGGACGCGATCTACCAGATCGAGCACAAGTCCGGCGTCGTGGTTCCCATCCGCGGAAACGCCGGCTCCAAGTCCGCCGAACTCACGGCCGCGCTGGTGGCACGGACACCGATCATCATCGTCACCATCCAGACGTTCCCGTTCGCGCTGAAGGCCATCGCCGAATCCCAGGCGCTGAAGGGCCGGAACTTCGCGATCATCGCGGACGAGGCGCACTCCTCCCAGACCGGGTCCACCGCGAACAAGCTGAAGAAGGTCCTCTCTGCCGAGGAACTGGCGGACGTCAACGACGGCGGCGAGTTCGACGTCGAAAGCTATCTGGCGGCCGAGATGGCCGAGCGTGCCGATGCCAAGAACATCAGCTACTTCGCCTTCACCGCCACGCCCAAGGCCAAGTCCCTGGAGCTGTTCGGCCGCAAGGGTCCGGACGGGCTGCCGCAGCCGTTCCACCTGTACTCCATGCAGCAGGCCATCGAGGAGCGCTTCATCCTGGATGTGCTGCAGAACTACACCAGCTACAAGGTGGCCTACCGGCTCACCCACGAGGGCCGGGACTACGACTCGGACGATGCCCAGGTGGAGAAGTCCGAGGCGCTGAAGTCGCTGATGAACTGGGTGAAGCTGCACCCGTACAACATCAGCCAGAAGGTCCAGGTTATCGTGGAGCACTTCCGCGCCAACGTCGCCTGGCGCCTCGACGGCAAGGCCAAGGCCATGGTGGTCACCGGCTCCCGCAAGGAAGCCGTCCGCTACAAGCTCGCGATCGACAAGTACATCCACGACGCCGGCTACTCCGGCCTTGGCACCATGGTCGCCTTCTCCGGCGAAGTGAACGACGACGAATCCGGCCCCGAAGCGTTCACCGAGCTCAACATGAACCCCGGGCTCAAGGGACGCACCCTGCCCGAGGCGTTCTCCACCGACGAGTACAAAATCATGCTGGTGGCCAACAAGTTCCAGACCGGCTTCGACCAGCCGCTGCTCGTGGCGATGTACGTGGACAAGAAACTCTCCGGCGTCTCCGCCGTGCAGACCCTTTCCCGGCTGAACCGCACCGCCGTGGGCAAGGACCAGACGTTCGTGCTGGACTTCGTCAACGATCCCGATGAGATCCTCGCTTCCTTCCAGCCCTACTTCCGCGAGGCCGCTCTGGAAGGCATCTCCGATCCGAACGTGGTTCACGACCTCCAGGCCAAGCTCGACGCCGCCCAGATCTACCTCGAGTCCGAGGTGGACGGGCTGGTGAAGTCCTATGTCCTGGAAGCGGGGAACAACGCGCTCTCCGGCTGGGTGGCGCCGGCCAAGTCGCGCTTCAACACCCGGTACAACGCTGCCGTGGCCGAGGGCGACAAGGCTGCTCAGGACGAGCTGGACCTGTTCCGGAAGGACCTCGGATCGTTTGTCCGCGCCTATGACTTCCTCTCCCAGATCGTCGACTTCGCGGACACGGACCTGGAGAAGCGATCGATCTACTACAAGCACCTCCTGCCGGTTCTCCGCGTCAACGACGCGAAGGTGGCGCTGGACCTCTCCGGCGTCGCGCTGGCAAAGTACGCGCTCAAGGACAAGGGACAGGCCCAGTTGCAGCTCTCCGGCGAGGGTGAGTTGTTGAAGCCGTTGACGGAGCCGGGCACCGGTCAGGCCAAAGATCCCGTCCTCGTGACTTGGGAGGAAGTCATCCAACAGGCCAACCTGCCGTTCGAGGGCGAGGAGCTGGATGCGGTAGCGCACTTCGTAGAAGGTGTTCGGCGCGAGCTGGTGAAGAACGAGACGCTCCAGAAGCAGGCACAGAACAACTCGCGCAGCCACTTCGGCAGCAGCCCACACCTTGAGAAGGCCGTTACCGATGCAGTGTCGAACTCCATGGACAGCCACTACAACCTGAGCCTTCAAGCGCTCGGAGACAAGACCAAGATGACGGCTCTCCTCAAGATGCTGAGCGAGCTGGTCTATGAGGAGCTGCAGTCATGACTGGCTGGGAGTGGGCCAACGTCGTCGCCCAATTTGCCACCGTGATTGCCGTTGTTTTCGCGATCCTGCAGCTCATTGGCGCTCGGGCAGCCAAACACCGAGACTTCGAGAACCTTTATGTTCAGCGGTACTGGAACCTCATGGATAGCTTCCTAGGAGACCCGTGGACAGCGTCATCAGTCCGGCAACTTCCACGAAGAGATCGATCCAGGATAATGGCGTATCTGCAGCTTTGCGAGGATGAGTTGGATCTCCGGCGTAATGGCTTCGTTTCGACTAAAACGTGGGGCATGTGGACGGACGGCATGATCAGTCAGTGCTCGCGCCCCGCCTACGCGGATGCAATCCGGAACCTACCAGTGGACGAGCTGCCAGCTCTCCGCAAATTTCTCAAGAGCCACACTGATCCGCTGAAGATGAATAGGATCCAGAAGTGGTGGACCGGTGTCGGCAACACAGGTCGAAGAAAGTAATGCCTTCCCGGATCACTTCGGCGAGAGGTGGCAAGACAGCTCCCCGTGTTTGGTCGTGCAAACGCGCGCCGATGTAAGTCACCGCACAAAGGAGACTTTGGGCGGTGCCAGCAAATGCAGCTGCAAAGTAGTATTCGAACAAATGGCGACGCGATCAGCCAGCCCGTCTATTTACCTTACTGCTTCAGCTGCGTGCGCGAATCGTCTACTCGAAGTCGACGGAATAGCTAGGCAGTTTATCGAAGCGAGCAAGGAAGCGAACATAGGCTAATGCCAATCATTCAAAATACGCTCAGCCTGGTGGTCTCTGAGACGATCTTCATTCTTTTCTAGGATTCCGAGTGCCTTTTTAGCGTAGTTACGAACTCGTTGCGGCGAGCCAGCGGCAGTTAGGTCGATGAGCATAAGAGCCCGAGGATGAATCATCTGTCGCTGTGGGGCGAGCATTTTCTTTGGCGCCATTAAATTGAGCGCAACGCCGATAGCAGACGAATCGCCGCTTCGAAGGCGACGGAGATACTCTAACGACAGACTATTCTCGATCGAAAGTCGAGGCTCAAATTCAAAGACGGTCGCACTGTCAGCCGACTGCAACATTGCGGCTTGAAGGCGGATTAGGTTCGTTGAAGCAAATTCGGGCTTCTGGGCGAGCTGAATTAGTTCCAGCAGGCCCGCCTTGTTGGAGAACTTCCAGGCAACAATGAACCAACTGGAACAAAGACGATCTCGTATTGTGGAATCCAAGAGCGTTTTAGCGACACGATCGATTTCTTTCATCGCCCCGTTAAATATTTTAACACGAAGAGCATCAGAGTCAGTTGTGGGCGCGGAGGACATAGTCTCCGCTGCCAAGATGCCGATATTTGTATAAATATCCGAATAAATTCGCGCCGCTTGAAATAGCTCATCGATAGTGTCGGAGTCAAGCGGCCACGACCTCAAGTATTCGAAGTACACGCTCGCACCGGACGGATCATGCGCTAGATCAGCGCTCCAGTACTGACGCCAGGTGTCCAGACCTACGCGCCGATGAAGAGTATTAATGCGCCTGGTGACGCGGTTCCATCTGCGAGGCTGGGGAGCGAGGTCCCTGTGCTCGGCCGACAAGGTAGCCAACTGATCAATCGCGAGCTTAGCTTCGGGTTCAGTCGATCCACCCAAGGCCCCAGACGATTCGAGAAGACTCTGTATGCGCTCGATTTCAGCATTAGACTCTACCATCGAGTCACGAAGATATTCATCCACAGGAACAATTTTTGTCTTGGCAGAATTCGGGGTCAGTGCCAGACTCTCCAAGGACCGCTGCAGCCTGGATATGACCTTTTCTCCTTCGGCGATATCGCGCACCCCGTACAGAACATCATCCATATAGCGTGTATACCGGCCAGCCAGTCCTTCGGCATCAAATTCTTGGTCGATCGGGGCCAAGAAACTGTGAGCGATAGCTCGAGAAGAATCATTGTTTCCCTGAGGGAGACCAAGGTGGGAATAGTCAAGATAATTACTTCGAGGTAATACTCCGTCAATCATCTGCATGCACAACCGAACTAACTCTTTAGAGAGGCGGGTATGTGCGAGGAGATGCTCGCGGACATGCTCAAGACGAATCGATGGGAAGAAATTTGAGATATCTGATTCAACAATGTACTTCACGCTGTCAATTTCAAGTATGTCGGCAATTAAGCCCTGCCGCTTTAACCAGAACTGGAACCAGTCAAAACTGTCTACGGCCCCGTCCCCGACTTCAACTGAACTGCCCTTGTCAGACCGAGTGTGTCCTACCCATTTTCTGGAGGATACAAGTAGCTGGTCTTCAACGCGTTTGACAATCGCGGTGTATACGAGAGCGTCACGTGGAGAGAGCTCACAGACTGGGCGTGTCAGCCCTGAACCTTTGGCAGCACGAATGACTTCCCCTCGCTCGGGAGTGAACTGATGAAGCTCTAGATCTCGTACGATTCCGTCAACAAACGCGTCAAGATTCCATTCATATGCGGCGTAGTGCAGGGGATCTATCGCATATCGGGAATTACTGAATTTGGCCTGCCGCAATAGTGGGCGAATGTCGGATTTCCACACAGATTTCAAATATTCAGCATCAGCCAGCTGCTCCAGCGAGAAACCGTCCAACTCAGCTGCTGCGGAGGATCCCTGATCTGTGTCCGTATCGCTTGTCATTATCGCCTTTCCGCGAATCTTGTTACCTCGCCTAAGTACAGAACAACGCTGCGAGGTTCAAGAAGTTTAGTCCCAACCTTGGTTTCCGGAGGCGGTGGCGGGGCCCACGATGTGCAGACAAAACCCGGGCTTGGGAAGCTCGTACTCGTGTTTCCAATCACTGCGCGACCGCAGCTGCCGTCGCAAACACGTCAGCCGACATCGGCCGCTGCAGTTTCCAGGTAATGGCAATCGGCTTTTCCCCCGAGTGCTGCACGTAGTCAACCTGCCCGAGGCATGTGTACGGAACGGTCAGCCCGGTTTCATCTTCGGCGGTATCGCGGGTGAAGATCAGGATCTTCGACCCGTGCGCAGCCCGGTCCAGATACCGCTTACCCGTCGAACTCCCGGGCGACGTTGCGTTCTGTGACTCCCAGTGGAACAGGTCCGGGCTGATCGCATAATCCTTATACATCGTCGTCGCCGAGTGCTTCTTGTCGTCCTTGTTGAGCGTGACGAAGAAAGCATCAGTGGACGTCGCTGGGCACCAGGCCACGCCCTCGCGGTGCTGCACATTCTTGCCAAGCTCCAGTGAACCGTACTGCAGGGCCGCCAGGATCTCTTCGCGACGGTAAGTCGCGTGCGACAAGAGCGGAATGTGCTGCAGCCCGGCGCCAAGGCCCTTGGCTGCATGCTTGGACGTGGCCACTCCCAGCTTCACGATCTGCCGGATCTCGCTGCAGACAAACTGGTATCCGCGCAGGTAGTCCAGCCCGGCATCATACGACGGGAAGCTGCCGCCGTCGTCCCAGAGCGTGTAGAAGAGCATGCGGGCGTACGTCTGATCCCGCATGCCGAGGTCCGCGTAGCGGGGTGCGTCGGCGCCGACGAGCATCGAGTACGCCTCTGCCCGTTCCGGATCGTCCACATGGATCAGCGCTGCCATGCGGCCTTGGAGCTTCCTCTCGTCGGCGTCCGACAAGTCCTGAATCCGCCCGCTTAGGGCAGCCTCCACCGGCGAGAACCCCTCTATCAATTCAGCCTGGCGGAGGTAACCGGTCCACGAATCCTTGGTCGAACGGTAAATCGACTTCACGTCGTTCCCGGACCGCTCCAGATACGCCTCCAGCCCGGTCTCCGCGAACGAGGCGATATCCCGGACCAACTGCGCCCGGTTGAACCGCAGCTGCGCCCTGATGTTGTCCAGCACCACCTGCTGCGCCACCCGGTCCAGCACGATCTGCGAGCCCGACGGCAGGTAGGGAAATTCGTCCTCGACAGCCTTTTCCAGCTCTTTGCGCCCGTAGCCCGTGAGTGCTCGGTACCGCAGATCGAAGCGGAACTCCCTCCGCTGCTGGCCGATGAAGTCCATGACGGTCAGCACCGCTTTGCCCTCGGCACGACGCAGTCCGCGTCCCAGCTGCTGGAGAAAGATCGTGGCGCTCTGCGTGGGCCTGAGCAGCAGGATGGTGTCCACCTGCGGCAGATCCAGGCCCTCGTTGAAGAGGCCGACGGCAAAATGCAGTTGATCTCCCGGGCGCGGAGCCGCTCCAGCGCCGCCGCGCGCTCGGCGTCGTCGTTGCTCCCGTCGACGGCAACAGAGGCGATGCCGGCCCGGTTGAGCACCTCAGCCATGTCGTGGGCGTGCTGGACCGAGACGCAGAATCCGATGGCCCGCATCTGCTCCGTGCTGGTGACCTTGTCGCGGAGTTCGCGGATCACTTTGGCGGCGCGGGCGTCGTTGCCGGTGTAGAGGTTGTTCAGCTGCGCGGTGTCGTAGTTGCCGCGCTTCCATTCCAGCTGGCTCAGGTCAACGTCGTCCGAGACGCCGAAGTAGTGGAACGGCACCAGCAGATCGGCGTCCAGGGCGTCCCAAAGGCGCAGTTCGCTGGCGGTCCGCCCGTCGAAGATGCCACGTTCCAACTGCTGAATACCAGTGGTTTGTGGCGACTAGGCCGAGGTTTGTGCGGGGCGAAACTGCTCGTTCACGACCGCAAGGTCTTCTACCCAACGGAGAGTCGGTCGTCGTGTGCGCGGGATGACAGATTGCTCAATAATGTCTGTGGTCCAAGGCAAGATCGTCACGATGCCTTATTGTGCACACTGGGGAGAACTCGCAGCCACGAAGACACCTCAAAGACGAGATCCTCCCGGCAAGCGAAACGAGTGCACACACCGATATGACCTCCCTCATCTCCTGGCTCGATGCGTCCACTGAAGAAAACTCGAAGATGCGCGAGCTCGTGAAGCTCTTTGGCACGCCGGAAACCACCGATGACCTCGGCATGGGCCAGCTCCGCGACGCCATCAGCAACAGCTTGTTCCCGGGCACATCCGTACTGCACCTGGGCGCGCGGTACATGCTCCTCGTCCCGTGGGTCTACCAAACCGCCCAGAAGGGCACCAGGAACCCGGATGACCTCCGGAAGCGGGCCGAGGAATCCGAGCGGCAGCTGATCGGGCGGTTCAAGGAGCTCGGCGAGGAAAGCTACATCGGCCGCGATGCCGGGCGGAACGTCCAGCAGCTGCCCTCGGCCGCCTACTGGACTGCGCTGCGCGCTTACGGCATCGTCAACCCGGACACCGACCGTTCCGCCGTTGCCCAGCTCATGTGTGCAGACGCCCCCGCTCCCGAGGACGGCGAAAGCAGCTACTTGGTTTGGAACCAGACCCTCCCCAAGCCGCCGGCGGGCTTTCCGCAGACCGAGGACCGTGGGCTGAACCTGTCCCACGCCGAAGCCCGCTGGCTCCTGGAACGCATCCTGACCACCTGCCCCGGCACCATGCTGGCCCACGTCGTCGCATCCGAGGTCAGCCCCACCCCGGGACTTTGGGCACCCTGGCTGGACCCGGCGTGCCGCAGCGCGGAGGGTGAGCCCGGGCAGTGGCTCAAGGACGCAGAGGCGTTCTCCTTTATCCACAACGGCGCCACCATCCTCTACCAGCACCTGCTCGCGGAACTTTCCGCAAAGGTCTTCTCCGCCGGAGAGGACACCCTGGAGCCCACACACGTGCTCCTCGCAGCGTGGGAGGACCAGAGGGACAGTAAACGCGAGCTCCTCACCAGCTGGGACGTCGACGACTACATTGACCGCGCCAAGGCACTGAACCGCGGCATCAACAGCAACACCGCGGACTTTGCACGGCAGATGGCCAACGCTGCCACGAGCCCCGGCAATCTGATCGACAACCAGGGCTTCCGTGCCGCCGTCGAAACCCGAGAGAAGCTCATGAAGAAGTCCAACTCGCGGTTCCGCAACGAACGCCGTCTCCGCGCCTGGCAGCCACCGGCCAGAGTGGGAGCCCTTACCTTCCGCTGGACGCAAGTACGCCGGAATGTCCTGGACATCCACGCGGGGCTCGCATTGGAAGGGCAGTCGAATGCTTGAGGCAGCAAACAGGCAGGCACTCACGCAGCAGCTGCGCCCGCCGGCAGGGTTCCGGCTCTCCCACGCCGTGGGCACCACCTTCACCCTGGACATGACCAGCGCCCTGTCGGTACCGCTGAGCTTCGTCGCGGGCTCCGGAGAGGAATTCACCAATCCGGTGGCGGTGCTCAGCGCCCTGCGCAAAGTCTCCGACCGTGTAGACATCTTCTGCCAGGCAGGCCACATCAAGGCGCCCTCGGACGCCTCGGACCTTCTCGCGCTGCTGGAGCCGATTGTCCATCAGGTCAGCATCAAGCGCGGACTGTTCCACCCCAAAATCTGGCTCCTCGCATTCGAGAACGACACGGAGCGCCGCTACCGTTTCCTGTGCAGCAGCCGCAACCTCACCACCGACGCCAGCTGGGACCTCCTTGTTCGTCTGGACGGCGAGCCCATGCAGGGCACCGAGGATGCTGGCCCGGACAGCGGGCCCCTGGCACGTTTCATCGCCGGGCTCCCCGACCTCTGCACAGTGACGCCCGACGCCGGGCGGCTGGCCAGGGTGCGCGGTCTCGCCGCACGCCTGACGGACGTCCGCTGGGAGTTGCCGGAGGACATCCACCGACTAGCGTTCCGGCCGATGGGCATGGGCGAAGACTTTGAACAGGGCTCCATCACTGCCCACCTCGGCGATCCGGGAAACTTTAAGGCCCTCAACGGCAAGACCGGGAATGGGGCCCATTTTGGCCGGGAGAAGCTGTTAATCTCGCCCTTCCTCGACGACACGATGCTCGGCCGGCTTCGGGACCCGTGGACGGACAACCTCTACGTCTACTCACGCGGGGACCAGCTGGATCTCCTCAACGAACAAACGGTGGATGATACCCACACCTCGTTCAAGGCTTTTGACGAACTCGGCATCCCCGAATCGTCGGAGTCAGGGCAAAGCGATGTCGACGAGTCCGGGATCCAGCACGTCGCCGACGATCTCACCGGACTGCACGCAAAGGCCTACTTCTGCGACTTCGACCACCACACCTACGTGCTTCTCGGGTCGGCCAACGCCACCGAAGCGGGCTTCACCAGGAACGTGGAGTTTCTGCTGGAAATGCGGGGGGCCAAAAAGCGGTTGGGTGTGCAGCGCATCCGGGAGAGCCTCAAGGACGTGCCCTTCGCCGATTACCTGGGCATCGGCGGCGCGGCCCGCTCCGAAGAAGACGTGGCAGCCTTCCGGCTGGAGAACGCCCTGCGCGACGCTGCCGCGCAACGGTTCCTCCTCGATGCCGCCCCCGACGGCGATACAAAAAACACGTTCACGGTGACCGTCTCGCATGGCTGGTCGCCGAAGCCTGAGTTGACCTCGAAGTTGCGCCTCCTTTCGCTCCCCCAGCCGAGCGCCGTCGTCGAGCCGTCCGGAGGTCAGCACGAACATGTCTTCCGCGCCATCCCGCTGGCTGATGTGACGCCGTACCTGGTGCTCACGCTGGAGGACCCGGCGGCAGGGCTGTCAAAGAGCACGGTGGTCCAGGGCAGTCTGCGCACCGATCCTGCGGGACGGCTGGATGAGATCATCGCCCGGCAGCTGGACGACCCCCGGAAGCTTCGCCAGTTCCTGCTGTTGTTCCTTACCCCGGAAGACGCCCTGCCTGGGTCGGGGACGGGCACAGGGTGGTTCGCCGGTTCCGGGTTCGGCGACGGCTCCGCCGCCGGGCTCTTCGAAGCGATGGTGGGCGCAATGGCGGGCCCGGACGCCGGTTCGGTCTTCCCGGATCTGAAAGTAGTCATGGACCGGCTGCTCGCCCTTCGCGGCGATGACCCGGAGATTCAGCAGCTGCACGCGCTCTGGACGGCAGCCACCGAAGCATTGGACATAGGGGAACTTCATGGGGTTTGATGCAACGCCCGCGCTGGACGGACTGAGGGGCTTTCAGCGCCGGACCGTGGAACATGTCTTCAAGCGTCTCTACCTGGATGACCAGCCGGCGGACCGCTTCCTCGTCGCGGACGAGACCGGGCTGGGCAAGAGCATGGTGGCCCGCGGCGTCATTGCCAAGGCCATTGAGCTGCTCGACCGTCCCGACTCCGGGGTGAACCGCATCGACGTCGTCTACGTCTGCTCCAACGCGGACCTGGCCAAGCAGAACCTCAGCCGGCTGAACGTCACCGGGCAAAAGGACATCATCGAGTCCGGCCGGCTCACACTGCTGCCCACCGAGCTGGCCAAGCTGAACGCTCCGGCAGCGCCGGGAACACGGAAGCGCGTCAACTTCATCTCGCTGACTCCGGGCACGTCGTTCAACGTCGGCGGGGCAACGGGCCAGGCCAAGGAACGCGCTGTGCTCTTCCGCATCATCACCCAGCTCGGCGTGATCGGCGAGGAACAGCACGACGACGCTGTCGAGCTCCTGCGCGCAGGCGCCTCCACCGAGCGCTTCGCGCGCCGTGTCCAGTACATGCACGAGCAGTTCCCGGACGGCTTCGCCGTCGCCGTGCGGAACCGTTTCCGCACGCTGGCGCACCAAAGCGGCAACCTGCCCGCCTTCCGCAAGGCGCTGCGCGAAGCAACGCGCGATGGGGCGGAGACGGTCCGGCCCCGCATGAGTGCCATCATCGGAGGGCTCCGGGGTGACCTTGCCCAGGCCGGGCTTGATTGCCTGGAGCCTGACCTGATCATCCTGGATGAGTTCCAGCGCTTCCGCGATCTGCTCTACTCCCCCGGCACCGCGCCCGACGACGAGGATTCCGCGGCAGAGCTGGCGCGGCAGTTCCTGAACTACAAGGGCGCCAAACTGATCCTGCTCTCGGCCACGCCGTACAAGGCGCACACCGGAGCGAACGAGGCCGACGGCGACGACCACGCCGCCGACTTCCGGCAATTGCTGCGTTTCCTGAGCAGCGAACGGCCGGGGTACATGGAAGGCCTTGAGGCAGACCTGGACGGCCGCCGGACTCAGCTGCTGAAGCAGGTCCCTGACGATGCTCTGACGCATCGCATCGAGGACGGCCTGAAGCTGTTCATGAGCCGTACGGAGCGGCCCCAGCTGGGCAAAGACGACATGCTGTCCGTGATCGAGATGGCACCGACGGATGTCCGCGCTGGGGACCTCACCAGCTACAAGTCCCTGTCCGCTTTGTTCCGGGCCACGCGCACCGGCAGTCCGATGGAGTACTGGAAATCCGTGCCGATGTTCGCCCACTTCCTCACCGACTACAAGGTCGGCAGGATGCTGGACGGCAGGATCCACTGTGACCGGGAGGCCATTGACCCGGTGCTGCCGGCCCTGGCCACGATCGACCCCGATGCGTACCGCAGCTACGGCGCTGTCGAGACTGACAACGCCAAATTCCGGGCCGTGCGCGAACATACCGTCGGGCAGGGCTGGTGGAAGCTGTTGTGGATGCCGCCGTCGCTCCCCTACGTGGCTCCTTCCGGCGCGTTCGCCGAGGTGGGACCCGACGTCACCAAGCAGCTGGTCTTCTCGGCGTGGAATGCCGCCCCGACGGCGATCACCACGATGCTCTCCTACGAGGCCGAGCGGCAGATCCTGGAAGGTTCGCCGCTACACGGTGAAAACTCGGCCGAAGCTCGCAAGCGTTTCCGTGGCCGGCTCAGGTTCCGCGTCCGCGACGGTGAGCCACAGGCCATGTCCACGCTGGCTCTGTTCATCCCCCATGCTGCTCTGGCACTGGCGGGTGATCCGCTGGAGAGTGCCTCATTGAGTGGTTCCATGGTTCCCGGCGATGTTGTTCGGGATGCCGCGGCGGCGGCCGGAACCGCGATGGTGGAAAGCGCCGTCGTCGACCCGGCCAGCCGGCTCGGTGCTTGGGCGTCCTACTTCGCGGTGCCGGGCGCCCTGCCGGCAGAGTGGAAGAACAATGCCAAACTGGCCACTCGGGAGCTGCGTCAGTTGGACGAGTACACCCAGCAGCAGGGCAAAGCCTCGGACGGCGGGGACACCGAGCAGGAAGGGGGCTCCGAGGCCGGGCTCTATCTCGCACACGTTGATCGAATGCTTCAGGCGTCTGCCGGCGAACCGGCGGGATGGGAGGACGGGCTTGAAGACCTGGCCGTTAACTCCCCCGCCAACTGCCTCTACCGTGCCCTGGGGCGTGTGGTGCCGGACGACTTCGACGGCACCGAGCTGTGGAAGGCCGCCGTGTTTGCGGCAAGCGGCCTGCGCACGCTCTTTAACCGGCTCGACGCCACCGAGCTGCTGGACAAGCTCTATCCGGAAGGCGACTACTGGCAGAAGGTCTTGCGCTACTGCGAAGCCGGTAACCTCCAGGCTGTGCTGGACGAGTACGTCTTCCAGCTCCGCAGCCAGCAGGCTCCCGGGGAGATCATCACCGAGCAGCTGTGGGCGCTGGCCGATGACATCCGGCGCTCCTTGTCCCTCAAACCAGCCCAGATGCTCGCCAAGTATCCCGACGGTTCGCACGAGGACCTCCGAATGGGCGTCCGCTTCGCCGTGCGGTACAGCAACGCCAAGACCGACGACGGCGACAGCAACCGTATGCCTGACGTCCGCCGGGCGTTCAACAGCCCCTTCTGGCCGTTTGTGCTTGCGTCCACGTCGGTGGGCCAGGAGGGCATCGACTTCCACTGGTGGGCGCACTCCGTCATCCACTGGAACGTGCCCGGCAATCCGGTCGACTTCGAACAGCGGGAAGGCCGCGTGCACCGGTACCTGGGACATGCGGTCCGCAAGAATGTGGCCGAAGCGCATGGTGCTGAAGTCCTCAAGCCCGGGGTCACGGATCCGTGGGAGACCCTGTTCTCCGTAGCTTCTGCCGACGTTGCGGCGCACCCGGAAGATTCCAGCACCGAGTTTGCTCCGCACTGGATCCACCCGGGAGAGCACAAGATCCAGCGAAGGCTCCTAGACCACCCACTAAGCCGTGACGTGCCTCGAACCAAGCACATGCTGGCCGGCCTGGCGAAGTACCGGCTGACGCTGGGCCAGGCTCGGCAAGACGATTTGTTGGGCCTGATCAAGGATGGGGCGGAGATAAAACCACTGGATTTGCGGCCTTAGTTCGGTATGCCGAGCCCGGCGGCAACGATGTCTCCACGCTTCGCAGCCCGCGAAGCGTGGAGACAAAGCAAGCACTGAGACTGCGAGCTCAAACCGCAGACGCACGGTCGGCGACAGCGTCATGGAGGCACTTGGTAGTTCCGCCGTTCAGCAACTCGGAGAACCCCGCCGAGGAGACGACGCACACGTGGTGTTTGCGGCGATCTTGGTTGATGACGTCGAGTAGTTTGTCGCTGAACTGAATTCGCATATCTGCAACAACCTGGCCGCTTAAGTCGCCATGAACGAGGAGAGATATCTGGCCAGTCAGATCATTCTTGAACCTCGCTCCCTTGGTTTCGATGATCTTTGCCAGGGTGTCTCGTTTGATGTGCTCTCCGCGCACAACAACCCTTCCTGTCATCGTCACTGTCTGTCCGCGAAGGGCGGTCACGAAGCCGCTGCACGGTCCTGAGTACTTGTACATTTCTGTCCTCCTGCCCGATTGGGTCTAGGCCGCGATGAAGTCTTGGTTGTCTTGGCAGTCCCAGAAGTCTTCCTCTGAAAGGCGATGCGTCCACAGGCGAAAGTGCTTTGCCGCCTGCTGGGCGATGCGATTTCCCGGGCATCCCCTGCCGTCGGACCACGCTGCCAGTTCCAGATGAGTCGTGGTCTTGACGACGTCCTGCACAGCCGGGAAACAATCGCTGTCCCCTGAGAAGAGGATGAGCGTGTCGAATCGATGGGACTCGGCCGTCTTCACAAGATCCAGGCTGAGACGAACATCGACACCTGATTCCTTGGGCTGAACGCGATACTTCGCGTAATGGAGGGGCAAGTACGTGGCATGGACCAAGGGGTCGGCGCCCCATCGGCGTTGCTCGTCCCGAAAAATCTTCGTGGCTTCCGGATCCGAGAATCGCTCTGGGCTGCCTCGAAAGAGGAAGACCCCTGCCAGTTCGCCTTCCTTCGTGCGTTTCGACATGATTGATTCAGCAACGCGGCGAGGCGAAACGTGTGTGGTCCACTTCTCGAAATCTCTGGCGAAGAGATCGTGACCCACAAGGTGGACGTTCGAATAATCGAGAAAAACTGCAATTCTGTCCATAGTATTTATCTCCTTTAACAGGTGAAGCCGCCACGGTTTACGTGACGGCATTTAGATCTATGATTTTTTGCTGCGACAAGATTCAAATCGTTCTTCGAACTACAGCATGCCTTTCGGTGCCATTCGGAGGATATCCCGAATAAGTAAATCGGCCAGATACAAAAGAAGCCCCACACCTTGAAGGTGCAGGGAGTTCCGTTGATATGAGTGTGGGTCAAAACGTGCGAATTGTCAAATTTTCGTCGGTGCACGCCTGAATTATCCCTGGACCGGCGACAGCGGACAGGGGCTTCCAACGCTTCCCCGTCTTAGCGACCGACGCACTAGCGAGCCTTTCCGCGCCACCGCTGCCGTAGTCGCGCACCCCGCCCCCGGACTCCAATGTGGTCCCGCTGCCTCGAAATGGCGATGGCTACTGCTCCAGTGCCGCACGTAGTCCATGCGCCCCTTACCCGCGGTTAAAACAATCAGCCGCCGGCCGTCGGCGCTTTCTTTTCGCTGGCGAGTCGCTGACTTCGGCAATTGTCTGGGGAGGCAGATATTCTTACGCCGTTACTGCAAAGATACTTGGGGGAATCATGGCCCGGCTCGACGACGAACAGCAAGCCGCACTGCGGAAGTTCAAACAAGATGCATTGGGTGTTCTGCCGCCCGAAGCGGGCCTCTCGCTACAAACAACACAGTCCCCCATGTTTGCAGACCGTGGACACCTCCCGGTTCCTGAAGTCGCCCGAGTCGTAGGATGTCAGGTCGCGGATGTCCTAAAGATCCGACGAGGGTTGGGACACACGAAGACGACGCCTGCTTCGCGCCTGACCGTAGCCGAAGCCGAGGCCGTACGTGAGCAATGGAACGCCCCGGATTCGGCTGTCTCACGGCCGACCGTGTCTCTGGCACTCTTGGCGACCGAACTCGACGTGGACGTGCAGCTGTTAGCCCTGGAAGCTAGGCGATCTGGAATTCCGGTTAGGGGTAATCGCGAAGCGTTCATGCTGTTCGAGTTCGAAGCTGATCGTCTCAGGCAACTCGCCGCCTCCCGGCCGGATAAGCTGGTGTGGAGGACGCGGCCACCGGTTGGTTCAATCCAAACTCCAGCTTTGGCTACAAAGGCAGCACATCAGGCCACGGCTCTCGCTGACCATACTCGGCAGCAGCCGGCCTATAAGATCGATTCCAAAGCCGGAAACCGCATTCCGTTGGCGCCTCAAAGAACCAGCTTTGCCGCGCCGCGACTCGCCCGTCTGGCGAGCACTACTATTCCCTCTGCTGGTGCTCTAACGCCGCCGAAGCCAGCCGCCGTCGTTGACATCCAGCGCGCTCTAGTCGCGCGTTCGAAGGCTGTGGAGCTGGACCCAGAGAGCAAACCGACCGTCGGGGGCGTGAAAGTATTGTTCGACGTACCGCCTATGACCTCGGCTATCGGCAAAGGATCCTCCGAAGTCGATGCGCTGCGGCAAACTCTCGGTGGATTCGCGCCAAAGGACCACGCCGTTCTATTCCGCGAACTGAGCGCAGTGCTTGATTTGGATGAGAAAATTGTCCGCTCTTTTCCGGCAATCACCTCAAGTAGCCGCCTTACCGACCGTGCCCTCCGAAGTTTGATGCGTCTCGTATGCCACGGAAAGTTCGGGCTATTCGCGTACCACGAGGTCAGTAATAACGTCCGAGCATCCGCGCGGAAGAACGGCCAAGCCTCCACGCCGGCCGTGATGGCGAACGCGCTTACAAATCTCCGTCCCATGCATACGGGGGTCCTGACGGACTTGGGCAAGAGTCGATTCATCTTCTGGCACGTGGAGCAAAACGGTACCACTCTGGCTATTATCACCTTCAGTGCCGTCACTGACTGGGTTTTCGGTATTGACCGTGGACAATATGTCCCTCTGCGTGGGCGCCTCATCGCGGTGGCTCGCGGGACCAGGCTGGGAGTAGAAGACCGTGAAGATGCGCAGTTCATGGTCGAGGCTGCTATCAAGCTCCGAAAAGGGGCGCACGTTCAAAGAAGCTCGCCGACTGCAGACCAACCACGGGCACGAAACTATCTCGACAGCCCAGGCTCACATACTCAGCGCAACCTCACGTACAAGCCGCACAGCGATTGGCTGATCCCCGTTGTCATCGAAGATGGGTTTGTCACTGGAGGCCTCCGCGAAGGTTTCTTCTCCAATTATGGCGGTAGAACAGCCCACGGCGTCCGAAGCTTTGTGCGCCGTGCACCGGGAAGCTCCGCAAACGATCCGAAGACAGTGCACGTAAGCGCCCACACGCGCGGGGGCTACGACGTCGGGGACATTAGCTTCATGCCGACGGTGACGATCCTGCGTGACAAATAGCGGCGAAGGCTGGGCGTGCGGCAGCATCCGGCATCGAACCCAACGGCATCCGAAAATGGTCCTCACGGAGCCGAGGCGCTTTATTGAGCCACCGCAGCAGCCGTGGCAAACACATCCGCTGGCATCGGCCGGTGCAGCTTCCAGGTGATCGCGATCGGCTTCTCCCCCGCATGCTGCACATAGTCCACCTGACCAAGGCACGTGTAGGGGACAGTCAGCCCGATCTCGTCCTCTGAGGTGTCTCTCGTAAAGATCAGGATCTTCGAACCGTGCGCTGCCCGGTCCAGGTACCGCCTGCCAGTCGGGCTCCGCGGCGATGTCGCGTTCTGCGATTCCCAGTGGAACAGCTCGGGGCTGATCGCATAGTCCTTGTACATCGTGGTTGCCGAGTGCTTCTTGTCGTCCTTGTTGAGCGTGACAAAGAAGGCGTCCGTGGACGTCGCCGGGCACCAGGCTACCCCCTCGCGGTGCTGCACGTTCTTACCAAGCTCCAGTGAACCGTACTGCAGGGCCGCAAGGATCTCCTCGCGCCGATAGGTGGCGTGCGAGAGCAGCGGGACGTGTTGCAGGCCCGCTCCGAGGCCCTTGGCGGCATGCTTGGAGGCCGCCACGCCGAGCTTCACGAGCTGGCGGATCTCGTTCCAGACAAACTGGTAGCCGCGCAGATAGTCGAGGCCGGCGTCGTACGACCGAAAATCGCCGCCGTCGTCCCAGAGCGTGTAGAAGAGCATGCGGGCGAACGTCTGCTCGCGCATGCCGAGCTCCGCGTAGCGGGGCGCGTCGGCATCAACGAGCATCGAGTACGCCGCGGCGCGTTCCGGATCATCCACGTGCATCAGCGCGGCCATCCGGCCGAGGAGCCTTTTCTCGTCAGCGTCAGAGAGTTCCTGGATCCTTCCGCTCAGGACCGACTCCAACGGCGAGAATCCCTCGATGAGCCCGGCGTGGCGCAGGTAGCCGGTCCACGAATCCTTGGTGGAACGGTAGATTGACTTCACGTCGCTCCCGGACCGCTCCAGGTAGGCCTCCAGCTCCGTCTCGGCATAGGAAGCGATGTCCCGGACCAGCTGCGCCCGATTGGACCGCAGCTGCGCCTTGATGTTGTCCAGCACCACCTTTTGCGCCACCCGGTCCAGCACAATCTGCGAGCCCGACGGCAGGAACGGGAATTCGTCCTCGACAGCCTTCTCCAGCTCCTTGCGCCCGTAGCCGGTCAGCGCCCTGTAGCGCAGATCGAAGCGGAACTCTCGCCGTTGCTGGCCGATGAAGTCCATGACCGTCAGCACCGCCTTGCCCTCGGCACGGCCGAGCCCGCGCCCCAACTGCTGGAGGAAGATCGTGGCGCTCTGCGTGGGCCGGAGCAGCAGGATGGTGTCCACCTGCGGCAGGTCCAGGCCTTCGTTGAAGAGGTCGACGGCGAAGATGCAGTTGATCTCCTGAGTGCGGAGCCGCTCCAGCGCGGCCGCGCGGGCGGCGTCGTCGGTGCTCCCGTCGACGGCAACGGAGGCGATGCCGGCGCGGTTGAACACCAGCGCCATGTAGTGGGCGTGCTGGACCGAGACGCAGAAGCCGATGGCCCGCATCTGGTCCGTGCTGGTGACCTTCTCGCGCAGTTCGCGGATCACCTTGGCGGAGCGGGCGTCGTTGCCGGTGTAGAGGTTGCTCAGCTGGGCGGTGTCGTAGTTGCCGCGCTTCCATTCCAGCTGGCTCAGGTCGACGTCGTCCGAGACGCCGAAATAGTGGAACGGCACGAGCAGATCGGCGTCCAGGGCATCCCAGAGACGCAGTTCGCTGGCGGTGCGGCCGTCGAAGAACTGCTTGGCGACGTCGACGCCGTCGCCGCGTTCCGGCGTCGCGGTGAGCCCGAGGAGTTGCTGCGGCCGCAGGTGGTCCAGCAATGCCGGACGGTCAGAAGCTGACATGGAAAATCTCCGCACGCCATGCTGTCGGTTCCACATGTCCTAACGTCCCGCCGGTGGAAGAAAATGCTTGACTTACTACATTTCGGATATATAGTCGATATATGTTCGACAAATTGCCAGGAAATGATGTCTAGCGAATCGCGCAACGAAAGGTTCAGGCGCCTCGGGGCGACACGGGGCGACAGACTGATTCGCGAAATTTCCTTGTTAGGGAACTTAGCGAACCGAAAGAACTACGAGTACACCCCCGAAGAGGTGGACGCACTTTTTCGCCCCATCGAGGCCGAACTCAAAGAGGTGAGGGCGCTCTTCGATCCGGCCAGTCCCTCCAGTAGAAAGGTGTCGTTTGAATGAATAATGCAAATTTTGGATTCTACTTTGAGAGGTCCGGAAGAAGCGCATCGCAGGGCGCAGTCTCCCCTGCCGAGCAGTTCTTCGAAGGTTCCCTCGCGGAGTCCTCGCTCGTGCGGGAGACAGCGCAGAACTCAATCGATGCCCGCGTCGGTCTAGGTCCCGTCACTATGGTGTTCGAGCTGGCGGAGATGGCGACTGAGCTCATTCCGGGGATAACCCGACTGCGTACGCACCTGGAGCAGGTTGAGCGTCAGACAAGGGGGACCCAGGGCCACGAGGCCATGGCCACGGCGCTCCGGACCTCACAGCAGGAGATGATTTCAGTATTAAGGATCAGCGACTACGGAACCAAGGGGTTGACGGGCTCCGAATCAATGCACGATCCGACTTCACCCCTGAGCGCCCTGACGAGGGGGGCGGGAATCTCCGCGGACGACGGCTCCCGTGGCGGGTCCTTCGGTATCGGATCCGCCGTCGGCCCAATGGCCTCGAACATGAGCACCGTCCTTTACACGTCGTTGCCGATAGACGAAAAAGAGACGGTTCTCGCCGGCTACAGCTGCCTTGCCAGCCACCGCGACGCGAACGATGTATGGCGTGGCGGAGATGGCTTTTACACCGACCTCACCGATGAGAAGGATTTCCGCTACCTGCGCAACCCGGAAGCCCTGGGACCTTTCCCCATGCGCACCGAGCCGGGCACGGACGTCTTCATCCTCGGATACCGGAAATCGGGAGCGGACCCCGATCTGCAGCACATCAAGGTCGCGTTCATGCGTAACTTTCTGATGGCGATTGACCGCGGAGGACTGATCGTCAAGGGCATCACGCCCACGCATACCTGGGAGCTGGATCAGGTCAGCTTGGAAAAGCACGTTGTCGAGGACGCGGAGGCTCAGGCCTTCTACCGCGCCATTAGGGACCCCGAACCGATCCGGCATACGAGCAAGCGGCTCGGCAAGTTGGCTCTCTACATCAACATCGACGACGACAGCCTTGAAAAGACCCTGCACACCATAACCGTGCGGAAACCGTTGATGAGAATCGACGTCTTTCGCCACACCTCCATTCCGGTCAAGTATGCGGCCGTCTTGGAGTGCTCGGATGACCACGGAAACAAGCTGCTGCGCACCTTGGAGCCTCCGCAGCATCACAAGTGGGATCCCGGCCGAGCTGCTTACGGCGAGTCGTTGCTGCGTGAACTCAAGAACTTCGTCCGAGACGGTCTCAAGAGCAGAGTCAAACAGCAAATCGGCGACCAGGTCGTCATCAAGGGTCTGGCGCGGTATTTGCCCACTGAGTTGTTCGAGGAAAAGTCCGGGACTCTGCGCAGCGCCGGAACACCGGAGGACGGTCCCGGCACTGACCAAGAGTCAAGCACCGTGCAGGGCTCGGACGGCGAACTGACACAGGTCGCGACGCGAGAGCGTCCGACAGTCCGCGTCGGTGTACGGACTTCGGCCGGCGCCGAAGGCACCTCCCCCACGGATAAGGGCAAGGATCAGGGCGGTGAAGGCACCCGGAATAAGAAAGGCGGCACTCTGCCTGGGGACGGCGAGCAGGGAAAAGGCGCCGGAAGGATCACGGCGGGAGAGGTGCGCTTCCGCAGCTGGTCAGATGCCACGACCGGCGACTTGTGCTTGGCTATAACCCCTCTGGAGGACGTCTCCGGCGATCTCGAACTTGTGCCCCTTGGGCCTGGAGGCAGCATGGAGGACGACTACATGCTGCCCATTTCCGAAGGCGTGCTGACCGTTGGAGGCGCCAGCGAGCCCTTGAAGCATCAGGGCAACGTCCTATCGCAGCTGCAGCTGAAGGCAGGCATTACTTCTCACGTCCGGCTCAAGCTCTCATCAAATCACCGTTACCGTCTGGGGGTTAAGTGAATACATTCACGAAGAGGGGTTCCTACCCGCATCCGGTGCTCGACGCATCGGACGACGTGGGTTCCTCCATTGAAGTTGTCAATGTCACCATCGCGCCGAGCGTGGATGACGTGGAGATCAAGTTTCAAGTTCGGATGAGCGATCCGGACATCCAGTCGCTCATGGATGACGGCACTGCCCGGTATAGTTTCCGCTGGACCTGCAGCTCCACCATCGCCAGCGGTGAGGTCAGCGCCTCGGTCCACCAGCAGCATGTCGACGGCAGCACATACATCGGATGGATTGATCAACAGGACATCCGCGGCACAGTCAAGGTTGAAATCAGGATCATTGCGACCAGCCCAGTCGATCCATACAGCCTCCAAAACCAACACAGTGACTATGCGGGCGCATCCTTCAGCATCCTCCCGGGAGATGTTCTCGCCGACGGTGGCTTTTTCGAATTCGAGCCGGAGAAGCGCTACGATCCGCTCTCGCCACCAGTAGGGTCATGCTTCCGATTTATCGCGGACCCGAAGCTCAAGAAGGGCCTGAAGGTTAAATTCTTTGACGACGAACATGTGCTCGTGGCCTTCCCCGAAAAGACGCTTCCCGGGTTTGGCCTGCTACAGGAGCGGCCGGACCTGCAGATCAGTCTCGTAGTCCTGCCTGCGCTCATGCAGACGATTTCCTTCATCAAGGAGAACTTAGCGGCTGAGAGCGAGGGGGAAGACCTCTCCGGCAAGAAATGGTACACGGCGGTGAACCGGCTTGTGCAAGAGGCAGGATCCTATGAGGACCATTCTTTTGAACTGGCACAAAAAATTCTGGGCCATCCGCTGGATGCCTCACTGATGAAACCATTCGACGGCTTGGGGGACGAATGATGGAAAACAATCACGCCCGCGCACTGACCAACCAGGCGGTGTTCGAGCTCAAGTCCGCTCTCGACGTCGCTCAGACGCCGGACGATTTTCTGGCTGATGCTGACATCATCATCGGCCGGCCAGAGAACCAGCTGGAACTTCACCTGAACCTGGGAGTTCCGGACTCTTTAGATGCCGGATCGAAAGGAAGCACCGGACGTGATGTTGAAAACGCCCCTGTAGTTTACGACTACCTTGGCGTCCTCGATCGGGCCAACGCATCCGACCGGCGGCTCTGGACGTATCTTGCGTTCGCCACATACCGAGACTATATGGAGAAACGATGGCCCCTTGCCGAGGTGAGGAACTGGAAGGGCCGCGTTCAAGACCGCTGGCTGATGCTGAATTCCTCTCGTGACCCGCTCGTCCGGCATGGCATTTCCCGTCTGTGGTGGGTGGCGGCCATGACATATGACCCAAAACTGCAATATCCCCTCTCCAAAGCCACCGGGGATCGCTTCGCCTACACGCGAGAGGCCTTTCGGAACGAGGATCGCATCAATTCCCTGTTCCACAGAGAAGCCGGGGCCTTTTCAGACGTGGTCAGATGCGTTCTCGAACATGCCTCTCAAGGCGGCGGTTACGCGACGGACAAACACGTCGCCGCGCTGATGATGGAGCTGACGCTGGTCTACGGGTACCGTGACCTTGGTTTCTTGGACCGCAGCGCCCTCAGCGCTCTCGTCATCGAATCAGCTCCCGCTGTGAAGGATGCAGGATGAAATAGCCGTCGTGCGCCTCCACTCCGAGCTGATGAGCAAATTGTCAGCCGGGCCTGGTATCCTGGAGTTCGGATATCAAGGGGTGCATGTGTTTCCAGTTATTGATCTCTTCGCCGGGCCCGGAGGCCTGAATGAAGGATTTTCAAGCGTCAGAGACGAGCAGGGCGGCTTCGTCTTCAATACGTTGGCATCTTTTGAGATGGATACCCTTGCGTGCCAAACGCTCAGGTTACGAGCGGCGTACAGGGAGCTCGTCCGATCCGGCGGAGATCTGCAACCGTACTTCGACTACATCCAGGGCAAGAAGTCGTGGCACTCCGTTCTCACAGGTGATTTTAGAGAGGCGTATCTAGCTGCGAAGGCTCACGTCTACCAGGTGGAGCTTGGAGAGGTCAACCGCCCCGAGGTGGACAGCTTCATAGAAAAGCAGCTCGGTCCGGAGAATGAGCGAGGACATTGGGCACTCATCGGCGGGCCCCCGTGCCAGGCGTATTCCCTCGCCGGGCGGTCCCGCAGGACTGGAGACGAGTCGTTCGCCTCAGACCACAAGCACTTTCTATACCGTGAGTATCTCCACATCCTGGGCAAGTTCAAGCCGACGATTTTTGTCATGGAGAATGTCAAGGGGCTTCTCTCGTCGAAAAATGGCGACAGCAGCATGTTCCAAACGATCTTGGGTGACCTTAAACGTCTCCCCAGCGGTGTGAGCTACGAAATCCGTTCACTAGTAGTGGACGCTGAACCACGCGACTTGAACCCGTCCGACTTCATCATCCGCTCAGAAGAATACGGCGTGCCACAGAAGAGGCACCGCGTGATTCTGCTCGGGGTTCGAAGTGATGTCGCCGCCAATATTCCTCGTCGGATTATCGAGAAGGCTGACGGGGCAGTCACGGTCCGAGCAGCTGTCCAGACGATGCCCAGCATCCGAGCCCAGACCTCCGGCAGGAAGCCGAAGATCGATCAAGACTGGGTCTCGGTCCAAGCTGAGGCACTAAGCCAGATACGCGCCATAGACGTAATGTCGAAGCCGGAACCGGTAAAGGCCGGCGTGCTGGCAGTAGATGCGTACGAATCCTGGGTGCTGGATGACAGGCTAACGATACCGGTACAGCACGAGCCCCGCGCACACATGGTTTCGGATCTTGCGCGGTATCGCGTGATGGCGGAGCTGGCAGAACGCCTGGGAAAGAGCCCGAAGTACACCGACCTGCCGGCGGCTCTCCATCCCGAACACAGGAACGTCGGCAAAGCGGGGACTCCTTTCACGGACCGCTTTAGAGTTCAGGTTTGGGACGCACCTGCCACGACGGTGGTTTCACACATTTCCAAAGACGGGCACTACTACATTCACCCGGATCCTGAGCAGACGCGCAGTTTCACGGTACGCGAAGCCGCACGCCTTCAGTCCTTCCCCGACAATTACTTCTTCGAAGGTGCCAGGACGCAGCAATTTCACCAAGTGGGGAACGCCGTTCCGCCACTGCTTTCTAAGCAGATCGGCGACGTTGTCGCCGACATGCTGGCAGCTCTCAGGGACTAAACGTTCGGAATCCCTTTGCATTTGCGGAGGAGACAAGGTTGAGCAGCCTGGCGGATTGCCGCTCGGTCGGCAGTCCTGACTTCCTGCCCGTCACCAGGTCGAGAATACTTAGGTCCGTGGGGCTGGCGACGCCGTTTCCCAACGAGAATTCGCGCAACTCCAGCCAGTGCTCCTTGGGTATTTCAAAGACACGAGTCTGTTGGTTGATTCCGTTGTCGATCTTCTGCGTTTCCTTCCCAGTCCGGCCCCTTTGCGCCACAGTGGCGGGGTCAGCAAGCCTAGCGAGGAAAGCCTCAGGAAGCCGGATCGGTACCGCGCGGACCAGGTCCCAGCAGGCTGCCTTTTTGGCCCATTCAGTAACGTTTTGTGTCGGCCGATGTTCACTCGTCAGTGCTGCCTGCACGGACTGAGCAATTTCAACCGCCACGTCCAAGACGTTTTGTGGAGCCGCTTGAGAACGCCAAATTAGGTCGAAGTCCATCAAACGGCCACGCCCTTGAGTCTCAACAAGGCTTGCCATTTTTGCCACCGTGTAGGTGACGATATTGGCAAGGTAGGCGCGGTCCCGCTGATACCACTCGGTATTCCTCACGGCCGAGTGGATACTCGAAAACAGGATTGCCTTGCCAATAGCGTCCTTGAAATAGATCTCGTTGATCGAGGATTCATCCTTATCCCATGCTCTTGCCACCATTTCCGCAAAGGCTACAAAGTTCTTCTGGGCACCTGCGCTGACGATGTGAGGACGCTGCTCCCACGACATTATGAATTTGGCCAAAGCCGGTTTGTCGAACTTCTGGTGCTTTGGATAGAGCTTGTCGAATCGTGAAGCCTCAGCTCTAGGCAGCTTATTCTTCTCATTCTCGTACTGGCCGCGTGTTCGCTCGTAGTACCACTTTGTGTTGTACGTGGCGCCCGCGACCGCCGGCGCGAGCACCCGTCGTGACAGCTCTTCGATGCGGACGTGATAAGGGCTGTTCGAAAAGAAGTCCGCTGCGCTTACGGCGTTTTGGCTGTTGGCGAACCTTGAGATGCTGGGCACGAGTTCGCTGGCCACGGCGGGCGCTACCACAACCAGTTTCATGGGGACGAAGACGTTCTGCAGTACGGCCTTATCTTTGGCCTCCTTGTCAACGAAGAACAACGACGCCGTCGTCTGGCCGCCGTTGACGATTTGGAGGTCCTCAATAGTCAGGATGGTTGACTTCTCACCATCCGTTTGCACCGAGGTGGCCGTCGCGGTGACTCCGTTGTTGAACGCCATAAAATTTTGGGGAGCAGAGTAGATAGTCTCGCGGATTCCCTTATTGACCTTGCCCCTGTTGGTCAAATAAGAGCGCACGTTGCTCTCCAGGAGCCGGCTGCCGTAGCGTCCGTAGAGTCCCGCTAGGACGTTTCCAGGCACGGACGCAAGGTAGGTCGCAAACTCCGGAGTTGACTCAACCTTTAGCGCAGGGAGGCCCTCTTCCTGCCACTCTCGTAGGTCAATTCGCAGCGCTTCCCGGCCGCTCTGCGATTCATGGAGTTGATGCAGGCGGTCAACGTCCCAGAGCTGGTAATCGACGGGAATTCCGTTCAATGCTTCGCTCGGAAGCTCACGCAGCCGGTTGCTCAGTTGCCCATCCGTCAGCAGGTAAAGACGGTACCGTGAGACGTTGCCCCCGCGGTTGCGGAGGTCGTAAGCAAGCTGGTAAGCCGGCGAGCTTTCCTCCCGGCCCTCCAAGAAGCTTCCATCGAGCGAATCGGCTAGAAAGTACTGAAGCGCTTTCAGAGCGGCTTTGGCGTCTGTGGAGGAAACGACTTGAATTTCAGGCGAGCCGACATAGATCGTCGCCACTAGCGCAACACTGTTGTCGGCGTTGTCGAGGTCGTAGCCGTTTACCTTCAGCCTGCGCCGCCGCGTCCCCGTCCCGTCAAAGTCAAGGGTGACGACATCGTCAAACTCTCCTGCTTCTGTAAGCAACTCCGCGCAATGTCGCGCGAACGCCGTAGCCGTAAACTCACCGTCGGCGTCGGCCAAGGACCCGACCGAAGCTAGCAAGTTCTCGTGGTAGCTCTGAACGTTCACTTTAGATGACCCCGTAATTCTTCATTCGGTTGAGTGCCATATCTGCATCGATTGCGAATTGATCGAGCGCTGTTAGCTCCAGGCGGTACTTCACCCCGGCCACTCCTGTCGCTAGGTCTCGAGGAGTGATGCGGGGGAAATCGTCGGAAACGATGTAGTAGTCATAACTGCGGCTGCTGAAGTACATCCGGCCGTATATCTCATCGTTTGGGTCAAACCCCAGCTCATCCAGTGCACTGTCAAACGCTTCAAGATCTCCGTCGTCAAGAGCGACGGAGTCCTTCGCGAGGACGACCTTGTCCGCGAGCGACGTGAACCCAGGAAGAGGCATCGCGCTATCGGCAACCTCAACCGTCACAAGAACAATATTGTCGCCGTCGAGCTGATATTCAGAAGCGATCCTCAACGCGTGAGTGCTGGCATGCCGACTCTTCACTTCATAGTGAACATCAACGAACTGGAAGTCTTGGTCGGATCCATAAGGTCCCTGCCAGCCTTCGACGACCACAGAGGAGCCAACACTTGGTCCAAGGACGTAGAATCCAAATTCCAACTCTGCATACAGGCCCCTGCACTCCTCCATACTCAGCACTCGTTTTTTCGAGGCTTGGAAGAGCTGACGCCACTCTGCAAAGCACTCCATGGCCGTGGAAAGCCCGGCGCTTTCAGTTACGGCCTCGGAAACCTTTTCGTGCACATGACCACACAGCTGCATGAAGACTTCGCTGAACTTGGGGTCCTCCAACGTGAGTAGAAGTATCCACGTCCCGTCGTGCTCCCGCTCCGCCCGAACGATAGATACCGCATCAGAAAGTTGGGGAAGGCCTGGCGGTTGGCGGGTGATCAGGCCGAAGCTCAATCGACCGACTTCGTCCGCGCCATAAACCATCCGCGTAGCCAGCATTGGGTCGAGCTCACGGAGAGTGACCAGCCCGCTGCGGACTTCGTCGTTCCAGCGTTCCGGAGTCCACGAGTCAGCAGTCATGACAGCTCCTCATAGTCAGCCATCCAGTACTTCTGCGCCACTTTGTTCAGAACGTACTTAACCCTGCCGTTCTTGCTGTTGTAATCGGAATCAGACGTCGGCAGAGCAATCTTAAGAGCGATAAAGGCAGCTTCGGGATGCTTTGCAGCCGCGGTAAGTTCGCCCTTGAGCGCGGCAGTCTCCGGTGAGGCGGTTGCGCCATCTTCGTGCTCGACACCTTCTTCATGGCTGGGCTCGACGGCATAAATCATCAACTGGGGGCGAGGCAGATGCCGATACAGTGCGCGTTCGGGAACGTGGCTACTAGAAGCGGAATCAGTTCCCTCGGCAGTCTCCGCCTTCTTGTCCTTTTGATATGCCGCAATGGCCTCTGCTTCAACGTGCGGATCCAGGACCCTACGCAAATCGTCACTTCCCGCGAGCCGCGTCTTTTTTCCACTC
This sequence comes from Arthrobacter sp. P1_D12, assembly GCF_056406175.1. Classification (NCBI taxonomy): domain Bacteria; kingdom Bacillati; phylum Actinomycetota; class Actinomycetes; order Micrococcales; family Micrococcaceae; genus Arthrobacter; species Arthrobacter sp. P1_D12. Next base: position 92,412 of record NZ_JBFUAR010000002.1, on the reverse strand, counting down.
ACCCAGAGCGATGATCCGGTGAGCGTGCCGTCCTTGGCAGTCAGGTGTCGGAGCATCAAAGCACGCGAAACCTTAAACACCGGGTTCTCAGGCACGAGGTTAGGCAGGCCTGTCAGCTCCGCGTCTTCCTTTTTCTTGGGGCCGTTCATGAAGGTCACGTCCCATGTTTGGAACTGCTCCCCAGGGCTAGCCCGAACCATCCTTTCGAGCCCGCTTCCAGTGAAGAAGATGTCGTCGTCAGCTGCCTTGTAGCTGTGCAGCAAGTCCGCGACGAGCCCCTTCGGGACGTCTCTGAACCGTGTATAGCCGCGGACGGTTTCGTCGGTTGAGCAGCCGGCAGCCAGTGCAGCTTTTGCCAGATCCTGAGCGGCCGCGAAGTTCACCGCTTGGACTGTCAGGTCTGCCGACAGTTTTCGAGTCTCCAAGTTCCGGCCGAGAAGGTTGACCTCCTTCTCGTACTGAACGGTGTGCTTCATTTTGTTCCTGGCCGTGATGAGCAGTGACTCCGGGTGTTGCTGAACTGCCAGGCCAAAATCGCGCGGTGTCATGTTGTTCCGGTGCATGTGTGCGAGGTCGTCCCGAAGTTCTTGGATCGCTCCACCCACGAACCGATAGTCCGCGGCAGACTTTTCGCTGATCCACAACCTACATACATCTTGGAAACCGTCACGGTAGCCAAACCATCGCGCCATCTGCATCATGGTGTCAGCAGCGCCCACGCTGCGGTGGAAGTAGCTGACGAGCAGGCCGTCCAGCGTAAGTCCTCGACTGAGCAAGTCACCGCCGACGGCGATCTGCCTCGTCGGAACCTCCTCGCGATAGTCCTCGTCCTCCGCCTTGTCCACACTTGAGTTGTAGACCTTCACTCGGACGTCGGCGACGGACTTGTGAAGCTCGGCAAGAATCGCGGTCCAAGCCGGACCCGTTGAAACGAACTGCTTCTCGAACGTGGATTTCAGCTCGTCGAGAGCAGCGTTACTTTTCCCGCCAGCGTAGGGGATCGCATGTAGTTCGATAGCTGATTTGTATCGGTACAGCTCCTCGGTCAATAGGTCTCCGACAACGTCCTGAACATTAGTAAAACGAGATACGTTGACTAGCATTGACCGCTTGGATGGTGCCTTAACTCGAAGATCCAAGATTGCGTTCGCAAGGAGGTAGCTCCTGATTGCTTCCTTCAGGCTCTCCGGGAGGGCACCAACCGGTTGGGTTTTTCGGTGTTTCACCGGGATCCATTGCTGAGCGTCAGTGAGGTACTGTACCGACTGCGGACGGTCCTCTTCGTCGGTACCAAATGTTGCCCGTATTCCGACGTAGTTGTTCGGGGCCTCTAGCGGATAGATGTAGTCCTCAGGGAAGAGATCGTCCACGGCTTCACCGTCGACTTCGACGCTTCCGGACGCTTCGTAATCAATGAAGATGTTGGCGAAAGGCGTCGCCGTAATTGCTACGTAGGATGACCGTGTAAAGCTGGACAAAATCTTTCGGATTGAACCGTTGATCGCGGTGGGGTCCTCCGCCTCGTTTGTGTTAACGGACGCGTAATCCGATTCATCATCAAGAAGCAGTACAGGAAGGTCTATGGTTCCATGGCTGTCGGCCCTGCCCCGAGCCCAGCCGTTGACCGCGTCCAAGACATACTTGTTCTTCTTTAGAACGAACACAAGTGGTCCTGACGACTGCGAGGGAAGAGGAACGTCAATCCCGTTCTTCGTGGCCTGCAAATAGTCCATGAGGACTGTGGTCAGGCTGGTGGCGTTGGCGACTTCTTGGTCAATCTTCCCAACACCGATGTGTACGTCCTTGAGGACAGCCCCTTTCGGCATACCGACCCGGCGCGTATCCCGGCCAATAAAGCCCTCGTCCACTCGCTCGTGTGTTTGACGCCTGAGGTACTCGGTGTTGCCTGAGAGAATGATAATAAGCCTGTACCCAGCATCCGCCGCCTTATTGATCAGTGCTAGGTAATTCTGCGTCTTGCCGGACTGCACGTCACCGATGATTAGTCCGCGGCGGTTCCAACGGCCTGGTTTTTGCGGGTTGCCTGCGAGGTCCAAAACGTCGTCGGTGAACTTGTCGAGGCGATCGAGGACGCGTCCGGAACGCCCCTGCTTGGACAGCATCTTCCGGTAGGCACGCCACCTACGCCAGTTGATCTCAGATTTGCTGTCTTTGAGCCACGGTTCGTGGTCGTCCTTCGTAACTGGTTTGCCTTCAATCTGAATATCCGCGCTCACTGCGGTCAAGATATATCGGAAGAGCTGGTCCAACTCGTCTTCGCTGGCATCCGTCCGCATGATCGGCGTGCATGCGTCAAATGCTGCTCTGACATCTAGTTCTTGAAGGCCGATTTTCGTTTCACCCGTAGTCTGGTCGGTGAGCAGCCCGAGGACCGCTCCCTCTAGCGCGGACAATGGGAACACCATAGTGGGAATTGTCATCAGTTCTTTACCGCATTCTCAAGAATTCCGCGCGCGCGGGGATGGTTATTGAAGGGCTCTGCGTTGAGCATTGAGTCGACGAACAGTTCTTGGCCGAGTGTCCCGTTTAGGGATTCCCAAAGGGAAACCGCCAGCATGTTCAGTTCGGCGTCCTCCACGGCCTGCGGCGAGTGAACTGCATCCTGGCCAAGTCTGTTGTAGACGTCTTCCACCGGAAATGATTGCTCTAACATTGTGATCAGAGCCCCCAACAGCGCGGAGTCATCTGATTTCAGGCTTCCAGCCAACGCAACGACCGCTGGGTGATTTCGATTTACTTCATAGCGGAACGACGTCCGGTCATCAACTACGTCCCACAAGTGGCTGACCGGTCCCCCGCCCGCTCGCCTTCCCCTGTATTCGTGAATACGACGACTAGGTCCGACAATGTTGTCTGCGACTTGGCGCAGCCTGTTTCTAATGGCAGGCGGAGGAACGGCTTGGGCCTTCTTGATGTCCAAAGCCCACAAGTGATCCAGAGTATTCGGGATGTCCACCCGTACGCGCGCGAGTTTTCCGAGCTCCTGTTTTGGAGCAATCCGGAACCACGTGCCCCAGATAACGAGCCGCTTTTCCCTGTAAATGTAAAACCCTTGGCTGTCCCTCAGGGACCCATCGACCTGGGCCTTCTGCCTGTCTGCGCTGCTAAGTTTGTTCAGATGCGGAAGGGTGAAGGGCCTAAGCTCGATGACTTCCCCCTCGACATATATCTTCTCGACCGGTCCAGGCTGAGTCGCCTTGTGGTTCTGCAGGAGTGGGTCGGCGCCTTCAATCTCGCGATAGTTGATCGCGATATCAAACTTGTTGCCGTGCTCGCCCGCCAAGTACCGGTGGAATACAAGCCCCAGGTGCTTACGAACGCGCACCATGCTCTCGTCGAGCCCACTCCCCAGGTTTCCGGTCGTGGCTTCCAGCTGGTCGAGCTTCCGCCACAGAACCAATGTCCCAGACGGATGCTTTTCCAGTTCCGAGAACTCTGGAAGCGTACGGCATTCGCCTTCTGAAAGCCGGAGCAGGCTCCATGTGCCGGTTTGTATCAAGTAGTCCAGATCCCACCGGTACCCGTGGAGCTCACCGTCTTTTTTTGAAACAACAGTCAAATCGCGGCACTGCGATATGGACGCCGTCTTCAGGCCCAGCCCAAACCGTCCCAGGTCGTTCGTTGCTCTGCCTGACAGCGAACTCTTTCCTGCCAGCCGCATTGCGTTCTGAGCCTCGGACGAAGTCATACCCGCGCCATCGTCAATGATGGCAACGTAGCTGTCCCCTTCGCCATAGAAGAGAAGATCAACGCGAGATGCGCCTGCCGTTATCGAGTTGTCAATCAAATCTGCGATGGCGGTTTCGAGGGTGTAGCCCACGGCCCGCATCGACTCCATGAGGTGCGGATCGGGCACCATGGTTATCGCTTCAGTCAATCTTTCCCCCACACATATCCCATCCACCGGCAAAGAACGCTCGATGGTGAGATAACAATAACCTCAGGGACTGACATTTCTCGGCGGCACAAGGCCAAGTGTCGCCCGGTGCCGTTGTCCGAGGGGCTGGCGCTTTCATCGGCATGCCGGCCCGCGTCCGCTATGCATGCCTCTCTCGGCTCGTGAACCCCACAGCTGGCGAGGCATCTGATAAACAGAGTTCATGACCAACCCGCACGTGTACGTGGCCATGGCCGACATTCTGAATCTCAGATGTGACGCATGGCTCTTGCCAACGGACGCAAGCGTCCGGATCGAGCACCATTGGCTCGTGGCCCATCCTGAGCTCCGGAAGCTCGCTGCCACTTCGGCCTCGGCAGACTTTCGTGATGGCGTTTCCCTCGCTGAAGCGATCCGGCCCTGGGACAATAATGTCCCCCTGCCCATAATGACCGCGGTCCCGGAAGACGCCAATTGGACGCCTGCTGCCGTTACCAAGAGGCTTGAAGCATTCGTACGAAGTGCCATGGCTGCAATTCCGGAGTCAGGCAAGCGTCCACAGCGGCTCCTTGCCTTACCATTTTTCGGCACGGCCGGAGGTGGGGCCGGTAACCACCTCGGCGCTGCGCTGCGGGCGATTCTCGACGCCTGCATTGACCTCGCGTCCCGCTACGGCATCGACCTAGTCCTGGTGCTGCGAGACAAAGCTGCCTTCTCACTTGCGCAGAAGCTACGCCGTGGGGCATCCGACCAATCGTCTTGGCCTTCCCTCGGTTCTCAACTGCATGAAACTGCAAGATCGCTGGGTGGCATAGCCCGAGCCGGACAACTAGTTCCCTTCTTGGGCGCCGGGGTCAGCGTTAGCGCTGGCGCTCCAAGCTGGAGTCAACTACTCGGCAAACTCAAAGAGGGCGTCCAGTTTGAGACAATCGACGACAAATCGTTCGATCGACTAAATCTGCTTGACCAAGCAGGCGTTCTCGAACAGCTGTACGCCGATCAGGGCAAATCACAGAACGCATTTGGCGAGGCCATTGCACAGGCAGTTGATCTGCCGAAATATGGGCTGGCGCCGGCACTCCTCGCAACTCTGCCATCCGCTGGCGCAATCACATTGAACTACGACAGGCTTTTCGAGAAGGCTTGTAGCGATGCTCAAATGCCACGAACTGTACTCCCCGAGAATGTTCCCGCCGTCGGCAACAACTGGCTGCTGAAGTTGCACGGCTCAGTCACTCAACCTGACAGCATTGTGCTCACACGGGATGATTATCTTGGCTACAACAGCAACAGGGACGCCCTCTCTGCCTTGGTCAAAGCGCATCTGCTGACGCACCATCTGCTATTCGTCGGCTTCGGTCTCGCCGACGACCATTTCCACGAAATTGTTCACGACGTCAGGCGTGCACTACCAGGCGACGCCTCCAAGAGTCACAAGATGGGCACAGTCCTGTCCCTCTTTCACGAGCCACTGCAAAATCTTGTCTGGGCGGGGCGACTAGATATCTTGCCCATGTCAGGCGTCGCCCCTGACCTGGACTTCGACAAAGTTGCGACACAGGCCGCTGTTGCGGCCGCGGGAAGGGAACTCGAGATCTTCCTGGACATGATGATGGCCTACGCAACTGACAACCACTCCTATCTGCTGGCTCCCGCATACAACCGCGGGCTCTCCAATCACGAAAGCCAACTCCGACAGCAGCTTCTGGCGCTCGCGGAACATGAGCGGTCAGCAGATACAGCGGAAGTCTGGGGCGTCATAGATACCGCACTACGCGAGCTGGGGTTGAAGACCTGACCTTGGCGTTCGTTGCATGCCAGCGTGTCCGCCATTGGCATTGCCTTCACCGCCGCCCGAGCAATCCAGCACACGCCGGTATGCCAAAATGCCGGCGTACGTTGTTCCAAGCCTCGTTTCGCTCATTTACATTCTTGCGCCAGAGAGCGTGCCTGCCAAGGTGATACGTCGCTACGACTTGGATACCTATGGACTTCAAGTGCCCCGGCTGGCAACACACTTATGATTTGCGCCTCAGTCCCGCCGCGGAGCGGTGCCCGGTGAGGTGGGTATCGGTTCCCCAACTGGCCTTCCCGAAACAAATCGCTGCCCATTCGGCGAACCACCCCAGTTGACCTCAATGACGTTGTGACCGATGGAATGGCGGTCGAGGTGGGTGGCATGTGCGACCGTCAGGTCTAGCAGCTGCTGCACCGACAACCCCGCAATTTTCTTGTACAGGTAGACAAAATCTGGATCAAAGTGGCCGAATGGTCCTTCCTGTTTGGAGCTGGAGGAAAGAGCTGTGCCCGTAGTGCCGAGGATGGCGTCGAGATGATCAAACGAGAAGAGTTCCGGATATCGCCGAGCAAACTCTGCCCGTTTCGACTTCGTCGATTCCTGTGCCATTGAGATGGTCGAGGACCACGGCAAGGCGCAGAACGCCCTCTTGATACTGCCATCCAGCGAAGATTTCCTCGTCACCTGCCATGGTCCGCGTGAACCATGAAACTTGGGGAAGCGAATGGCTCATGCCGCTTTCGACGCCAGATGGATCGAGTCCCGCTTCGGCCAATTTTTCGCTAAGCACGCCGGCAACGTGGGCGGCCCGCGCTTTCATCAACCCTGTCACGGCCTGCTTGGGTAGTGCCCGGGCCAAAGTCAAGGCGTCGAGGAAAGCCTCCTCCTCGGTGCTTGAAATCAGTGCATGCGCCATAAGCGCTGACAAAGCGCGGAGCACAGTGCAGTAGCGACGCACCGTCTCAACCTCGTACGAATCTGGAGTTCCGTCGAATGCCAACTCCAAGGATTCGGCTAACGTCTCGAAGCTAAGGTGATGCCAGACAATCGGGGTGCCGTCTTTGAATTCAAGCCCTGTAGAGTATCCACGTTCTAGGAAGGAGTGTCTGGTCGGGCTCAGCAGGAGGGCGCCGCCAACTGGCAACTTCCATTTCGACATCTTGCTGGCGTATCTATCAAGTTGATCGGGGTGTGGGACGGAAAAGACCTTATTCTCGATCACCAAGGATCCCCGGTCCGGCCAATGCATGACCAGATCGAGGTTCTCCCGCTCGCGCTCTACACGTCGGTCTCCCGAACCCGCAGCCCCGCCAGCGACCAACGATCCGAACACTTCATCGGCATGCGCGGGAAATGTCTCGAAGATCCATGCCAAGACGTTGCTATGAAAGAGCTCACTGTTGCCGAACATGATCCTGCCAAGAGCCTCGGTTTGCAGGAGACCCGAGATATCTTTGGCGTTTTCGTCAACCGGACCGGGCACGCCCTCCAAGAAAAGGCGGACCGGGTTTGCAGCCCCTTTCCCCGGCGCCAGGTTCCGAACGGACGAGCCCAGCCACGACCGCGTCTCGTCGGTCTCGCGCCCTTCGAAGTACCAACGGCTTGACGATCCCGCTGCCTCCCAAGGGGCCGTACCGTCGTCGGCCCTGCCCCACCTGTCAATCTCATAGGCGGCGCGAACCACACCATCTGCAATTCCAAGAGCAATTTCCGCCCGGTTCCGACTTCCCTCACTGATACGCCAGTTGCCGCGTGTCGCGTCATAGAGGCGCATTTGGGACTTATCTTCCCGGTAAGTCTTGCTGATCACGAACATTACCACTGGGCGTTGAATGGCAGGCACGGACCTTATTTCCATGCCGCCTTCGACCGTACTAATTATCAAAATACTTCCTATGGTTAGAAACGGAACGACTTCTACTTCGGCAAGATGTCGCCGAGAACTTCCAGAATCAGCGAATAGATCCGGCCGTTGAGTGCACGGTACCGAGCATGAAGATCAATCGTTTGGCCACGGGTTTCCAACCAGCCAAAGTTATCTAGCTGGGCAACAGCTTCGCTATCCCTGAACAGAGACCACCGAGTGTCCTCCCACTCTTGCAGCCGGTCGCCGGTCGTCAATGACTCCGGGTCCAGTGGCCCACCGCGGCTTTCTCCTGTTGACCACTGCACTCGGTCGCCCAATGTCAGCTCCAGCATCGACGCCATGACGCGGTAACCCAGGGCCCTGGGCGAGGTCGCAGGCGACTTCTCAGGACGATGGATGCCTCGGGATTCTTCCAACGCAATTGCAATCGCCCGTGGGCCCGTCATTCCAAAGGCCCTATCCCACGGAATCTGGAAGTCACCGCCTGCTCCCGCGGTGAAACCCAAGCCACAACGGCGCGCCTGATATGCCATGCCTCTGACGTCGGCCATCATCAACGCGTCGGCCATAGCGGAGGAGCCGTCACCACCTGTCAACCCTATGTAGACGCTAGGGTCTCGCCGACTTAGTTCGCTCGCTACGCGCCAGGACAAGGCGTTTATGTGCTGGTACCGAAGCGTCCCGTGTTCTGCGTAAATCATTGCGCTCCTTTGTAACCGGTCATGCGCTGACCTGTTCGTCATTGACATCATTCTTCATGCAGAGCACCGCCGCTCGAGCGCCTCGTCGGACGTTTCATGCCGTGCCCCGCACCCACAACCGCGAAGGCCTCCCCCGCGTCCCGTCCGACATCTGCCCGGTTCCCGTCAGCTTCGGCTCCATAAACCGCCGGAACGTGTCCCGCATCAACGGGGCACCAGCCACCGCCTCGTGCAGCTCCCGAAGGTCCTTCAGCGTGAACGGCTCATCCAGCAGCGCACCGGGATCCGGCGCCTCGACATAAGCGGCCCGCAGCCACTCCGCTGCCTTGGCCACAATGTCCGCGTGCCCATACGGCAGCCCGGCGATCAGCTCCGGTTCCCCGGTCACGGAAGCCAGCCTGACGCCGTCGGACTCTAGAGCTTCCCGCAGTGCCGCCAGAGGCACCACGTCAACGTGCGCCACCGACAACACCCAGCCGCGGTCGTCGCGCCCCGGCTCGTCAAACACCTGAAGCTGCTGCGGCACCCGTCCCGAGATCCCGGCCTTCTCCCGCAGGCAGCGCAGCACCGCATCAGCCAGGGTCTCGCGTTCGCGCAGGAACGTCCCCGGCAGGGCCCACTGTCCGTGCTGGTGGTCCTCCGCGCGGCGCACGAGCAGCACGCACACGCTTCCCTCCGCGACAGTCAGCACCGCCGTATCCACGGCCACCGACGGCCGCGGGTAGTCGAGCAGGGACGGGGCAGTGCTGTTCTTGGAATCCTTCACATCATTATTTATCGCAGTATTGCGCTAAAGACGCAAGCGGTGCATACTGAAGTCAATTAGCGCAGATATGCATTAAATCAACCGGAGGTCAGCATGAAAGTCCCACAGCTCCACGTCGGCGCCGGCAGCCGGCTCGGCCCCCTCGGCATCTTCCCCGTCTGGACCTCCGGCTCCGGCAGCCTCGGGATCAGCACCGGCACCCACGCCGACGTCGCCGTCACCGAACTCGCCAGCGGCGCCCAGGTGGCCCGCCTCACCGTCACCAACAACGGCCCGCACCCCGCCCTGCTGCTGGAAGGCGAGCTCCTCGAAGGCGGCCAGCAGGACCGGACCTGCGCCCGCGACGTCGTCCTCGGCCCGGGCGAAACCCGCGACATCGACACCTTCTGCGTCGAAGCCGGCCGCTGGGAAGCCGGCCAGAGCAGCCACCGCCGGCAGGCACGCCGCGCCCCGCTCAACGTCTGGTCCGAGCTGGCCACCGGCCTAGACGGCCGGCGCGGAGGCGACCGGCAGGGCCGGATCTGGGAGCGGGTGAGCCGCTTCGACGCCGTCCACGGCGCCTCGGTGACCAGCTCCCTGCTCGACCACATGGACCTGTTCAAGGACGACGTGCACAACCGGTTCGATGCCGCCGACGCCCCGGCCGCGCTGGAAGGCCAGCGTGGCGTCGTCATCGGCCTGTGCCAGCAGCCGCTGCTCCTGGAGGTCTTCGGCACCAACACGCTGTTCCGCCGCCACTACCGCCAGCTGATCGATTCCGCGCTGCTGGACCTGGAGCTCCTCTCACCCCACGCGCTGGCATCCGGTCCCATGCCGGGCCAGCGGGCCCGCGACTTCGCCGCCCACGTCCAGTCGATGGACTTCGGCGCGTTCGACGGCGGCGCTGCGGCGGTCGAAGTCCGGAGCCACGGCACGCTCCGGAGCCGCAACGTCTCCCACGCCGCCGGTCCGGTGTCCGCGGCGGGCATCGCCGTCGAACTTCCCACCCGACGCCCCCAGCTGGCCCACCTGACCGGCTGGAACACCAAGCACCCCCTGATGGAGATGGCATGAAACTGAACCCCTTACAGAATGACCGTGCGGCTGGAGTACTCGTCGCCCTGGCCGCCGGCGACGCCCTCGGAGCCGGCTACGAGTTCGGCGCGCCGCTGCCGGACGGCGCCGAGGTCACCATGAAGGGCGGCGGACCGTTCGGGTTCGCGCCGGCCGAGTGGACCGACGACACCTCCATGGCCATCCCGATCGCCCAGGCTCTGCTGGAGGCAGCGTCCGACGTCGGGTCCTCCTCCCCCGCTACGCTCACCACGGTGGTCCGGGCCTGGGCCGCGTGGGCTGCCGAGGCCAAAGACGTGGGCACCCAGACCAGCTCCGTCATCGCCGCCGCCGGCCGGCTTGCTGCCGACTCCGGGCGGAGCGAGGTGAACGCTGCCGACTTCAGCACCGCGGCCTCGGACTTGCACGCCCGCACCGGCCGCAGCGCCGGCAACGGCTCGCTAATGCGCACTGCACCGCTTGCGCTGGCCTACCTGGATCGGGATCCGGCGTCCCTAGTGACGGCAGCGGGGGTGCTCAGCGCACTGACCCACGCTGACCCGGATGCGCAGGAAGCCTGCGGACTCTGGTGCGTGGCCATCCGCAAGGCGGTCCTGACCGGGCTTCTCGATGTGCGGGTTGGTCTGCCGCTGCTGGTTCCTGAACGCGCTGCCCTGTGGCTGGAGCGGATCGAGGTTGCCGAGCGGTCCCGGCCGCGGGACTTCGCCCGCAACGGCTGGGTGGTCGAGGCGTTCCAGGGTGCGTGGAGCGCCATCCACTTTGCGGGCCTGTCGGCATCCGGCCCGGCGCACCTCCGGGCAGCGTTGGAGGCGGCCGTCCGCGGCGGCCGGGACACGGACACGGTCGCCGCCATTGCGGGCGGCCTGCTGGGCGCGGCCTACGGCTACACGGCGGTGCCGTTCGAGTGGCGGCGGCGCCTGCACGGCTGGCCCGGGCTGCGGGCCCGTGACCTGATGATGCTTGGCATGGAACTCGGCCGCGGCGAGGGCCGCCGGCCCGCATCCTGGCCCCGCGCCGAGCATCAGGACTACAGCATGTGGAGCCGCACCGATGCGCTGGTCCAGCACCCGCACGACGACGGCGTCTGGCTGGGCGGCGTCGGTTCGCTCGCACTGGTGGCTGAGCTGGGGATCGACGCCGTGGTGTCGCTGTGCCGGCTGGGGACTGCAGATGTGCCGTCCGTCGCGCCGGAAGACCACGCCACGTTCTGGATCATCGACTCCCCCGTTGAGGAAGACAATGCGTATGCCGCGTTTGTGCTGGGAGACGCGGCGGCCGCCGTCGAGCGCTTCCGTGCGGAGGGCAAGACGGTGCTGCTGCACTGCGTCCGGGCCGAGTCCCGGACGCCGACGGTGGCGGCGCTGTATGGGGCGAAAGTGGCTGGGATTTCGCCGCTGGAGGCGCTGAAGGACCTGCGGCGGGTGCTGCCGGGGGCAAACCCGAACCCGCTGTTCGTGAGATTGCTGACGGAGGCCGCATCGGCCTCGGCGCTTCATGTTGATGGGGCCACGGCCTCGAGCGCCCAATAATGTCCGCCGCTACTGATAGGAATGTGATCATGACTACAACTCCTGAACTCAGTCGGGAGCAGCGCGACGCCGCCATGGTGGAGCGCTACTCGGACGGCGAGACCCTCGATGCCATCGGCCAGAGCTTCGGCCTCACCCGCGAGCGGGTCCGGCAGATCATTGTTAAGGTCGGTGGCACGAACGCAGAGGAGTCTCGACTCAAGCGCGCTGCGGCCCGGGATGCCGCTACGAAAGCCGCACGTGAAGCATTTCTGCTGGCCTACGGAGCTTTGGCAAGAGAAATGGCGAAACGCGGAGTTACTCGGGTGGACGCGGTCCTGAAACTGCAGGCGCTGTACCCGGGTATCGACGTCGATCTGGCTGAAGATGCTTTGAAGTCATCCAAGACCGTCTTCGATAAATCCCATGCAGAAGACATCTTCTCCAAAGAGGCTCTGGCTGCAGGTGTTTGGTATCTGCTCGGCGCGGAGTTGGGGCTTGCTCCTGCTCCGGAGTGGGCAGCCGTAAACCTGGACTTGTCTCTGATGAGCGAACTGCGCGCGGCACTGGAGTCGGCGGAGGCCACGCCTAGCGACGTGGCCACGATTCTTGGCGTCATCGGTGCGGCCCAGAAACATCTCATTGAGCGTCCGGAGGCTAGCATCACCGGCAAGCGCTACGACGAGCTTCGCGACGAGCTAGTCGTGGCCCTTGGACTCGTTTCTCGCCAAGGCGCCTTCCCGTGGCCTCCCAGTCGACAGACAGTCATGAAGCGCTTCGGTGGTTGGAACGAGGCCCTCGAAGCAATGGGAGTTGGCACTACTACTCAGGGTCGCCCCAAGGGTCTGTTGAAGTTCACCCGCGAAGACTACGACGATGCCCTGCGCGATTTCTGCATCTTTTCTGCCGCAGGTGAGGCAAACGCAACGTATGCAGCGTATGACGTGTGGGTCAAACAGGAACTTGCGGCGGCCAGGGACAGGCCCTCCGGAGCATCCATCCGAAATATCTACGGGACTTGGCTGGACGCCATCCGCGCGGTTCAGGAGTAAGAGCTAGGACATGGGGGACAGTCTGGTGGAACAACATGTGGAAGCACCGGCGCACAATGTAGCGTCGGTTGACGTGCGCGAGCTCTATCGCCGGGGCGATCCTCTTCGCTTTATCGCTAAGGCGACGGAGTGCAGCACAGAAAAAGTGTCCCTACTGTGCTCGTCCCAAGCTGGCGCGAATGACGAGTTGGAGCGCTCGCGTGCGGTTAGGCGGCGCTGTCTCGCAACCAACCAGGCGTTGCTAGAAAATGAGGACATGGTCGAGCGGCTTCACGCCTCGGGAATTGACCGCGACGAGATACCTAAAGTCTTGAAAGCACTTGGTATCTCAATTGACGTCCAGACCGCCGCGGAGCTTCTGCACATTCCTGGGATTCCCGGTGGCCAACCAGTCGAAGAATCTACCACTCCGCGCATGGGTGACAAGCTGAGCCTGCTTTATGTAACGGGAATCCACCATAAAATCGAACCGGACTACCAATTAGCCTTGGGCAAGATGTCGCTCGCTGCGGTATCTGAGCTCCGGAACTTGCTGAATCCACGCTTGCCGTATCGGAAAATGGCCGAGATATTGGCCATTATCGAAACTACGGCTCGGGCAATCCAGGCCCGAACCATCAATACGATCTCTCATGGAGACTACAAAGACGCCGCGGAGGCAACGTCACTGTTGCTTGGTTCAATCACGAACGACTCTGCTGATCCGTGGCCCGTTCCGGCAGATAGGCTTCGGACACGCTACCGTTCCGGATCATGGGAGTGCGTGCTGAAGTCAGTGGGGATGCAGCTCGTCTCCAGTGACCATCGATTCAGCGAGGTTGATTACTTGGATGCCCTGGATCGCTTCACCGAAGATTGCATTAATCTTGGTCTTCCGATGAACATAGAGCTTTATGATCAGTGGATCATGGCCGAAGCATCCGTTAAAACGGAATGCCCATCCGCGGTAGAAGTGCTCCGCTATTACGGCAGCTGGGATGAAGCCATAGAAGCTGTCCTGCCACAGGAAGAGGAAGGCGACGAGGAACCGGACAGCCATGAATTCTACTGGGGCTTTCCCTTTGGGTTTGAGGATGAAAGCCTAGCCATTAACGAGGCGAAATCCCAACGAACAGCTGAAGAATGGCACCAAGCAGGCGAGCTCATTGGTCAACTCTTGGCAAAGATGCCTTGGAACAGCTTTCTGCGTGTCGAATACGACGGTAATGAGGAGATCACGACCCGGCCCTACGCTCAAGCAACACCCAGCGCCGACGGCGTGTGGTGCGAGATCGTCTCTGAGCAATACCTCCCCGCTGCTGAGTGGCCCATCAATAAACGATATCTAACGGACAATGGCTGGGCGGCCCCGGATGACGATGCGCCTAACTGGTTTAAGACGAGGGTGCCGTTGGCCGCAGCCGGACCCGAGATTATGCGTGGGCTGAGACATGGGCGCGGTTGCCGGGACGCAAACAGCCTGCGCTGGAGCACTGGTGACTTTCCTGCCGGGCCCGGCCCAGACGGTGGCGTCACTTTAGACGACGCGATTGCCGGCGCAGTCCAGACCTTGCGCAATGCGAGCTGACTACTAAGAAGACACCGACCGACTAGTGCTGGAGCTCTCGCCTACACCATTACCCTCTTCACAAAGGAGGGTGTGTTCGAGGTGTGAGTGCGGTCGGCGCGTTGGCGGGCCGGATAGGGGCCGAGGTCGCTGTCGGGCCGCGCCTCGAGCCCGACCGGACGGTGCTGGCTAGTCGGGTCGTCGAGCCGAACCGGTGGTGCCGCCGGTGTGGGTGTAGGGGCGCGGCGCGGGACACGCTCGTGCGGCGGTTGGCGCACGAGCCGCTGGGCTGGCGCCCCACGGGCCTGCTGGTCACGGTCCGCCGCTACCGGTGCACCGGCCGCGGGCACGTGTGGCACTAAAACACCACCAAGGCGGCCGAAATGCGGGCGAAGATCTCCCGACGAGGCCTGCGGTGGGCCCAGTCCTGGCTCGCCGACCGGCCCCAGGGCTGGGTGGACGGAGTCGAGGTGGTCGCGATGGACGGGTTGTCTTGGTTCAACACCGCCACCGCCGTGGAGCCTCCGACGCCGTGGCCGTCATGGACCCATTTCACGTCGTGCGCCTGGCCGGCGATGCCCTGGACTGCTGCCGGCGCCGGGTCCAGCAGGAGCTCCGCGGACACCCGGGCCGCACAAGCGATCCGCTTTATGCCGCGCAGCGGACCGGCGTGGACCTGCACACCGAGAAGTAGCAGGACCGGCTGGCGGGCCTGTTCGCGGCCGACGAGCACGCCGAGGCCGAGGCGACCTGGGCATCTACCAGCGCATGATCGCTGCCTACCGCAAGCCCGACTGCACGGAGGGCCTCGAGCTGATGGGCACGCTGATCGCCTCAGTCAGCCAGGGCGTCCCCGCTGCGCTGCACGAGGTCACCGTGCTGGGCCGGACCCTGAAGAATGCCGCCGCCGACACCTTGCCTACTTCGACCTCGCCGGGGCCTCCAACGGACCCACGGAGGCGATAAACGGCCGCCTTGAACACCTCCTCGGCTTCCGCAACACCAACTACATCGCCGGATCAATGTTGAAACCGGCGGATTTAGGCCTCGACTACACCCTCGTCTGCGAGCATGGGCATAGAGGAAGTAAGAAAGAAGTAAAAAAGGTTGACAGAGGCACTTGGAGGGTTGCAGACTTATGTCACATGGAGGTAGCAAACCTCCGATCGCAGAAGGAGAAATGCAATGTCCGACATCACTGTTCCGGTCCCCGACGACCGGGTTGCGGAGTTCTACCAGTTCTTCGGAGCGTGGCTCGGAGGGTCTCTGACTCTCTCTGATGGAGGTTCTCAAATTCTTTCCGAGGCCTCGGGAGACTCGGGCAAGCGCCGGAACTGGACTGGCTCGGATGAAGACCGGGAGGATGCCGAGAAGCTCTGGTCCAAGATGACCAGCCGAGCGAAGGGCCTCTACAGCCTCATGATCGACGCTCCGGGAACCGAGTTCACGGGGAATCAGATCGCGAAGGAGCTGAGCATCCCCAACGGTGCGAACGGCGTCGCCGGTGTGCTCGCCTGGCCGGGTCGGTACTGCTGGAACATGCACCGTCTTCTGCCCCAGCACTGGAAGGACGGCGAGGATGGTGCTCCGTCCGTGTACTGGATGGACGCTGACGTCGCGGCGCTATTCGCAGCGGTGCGCTCTGACCTCGACGGCTGAGGCTGACTGACCACGCTGTTGCCTTGCCGGTAGCACCCACGTCGGCAAGGCCACTACTCCTAATACACCTCCTTCCCCGTGTGCGCTGATGCGGAGGAAGGGCACGCTTTGCACACGCTCTGCACTAGACATCGCCACAGAAGGGATTCCAGCCATGACAGATCAGATTCGCAAGCACCAAATGCACTATGACCCAGAGGTGAATGGGGTCTGGAGCGGATTCGGCAGCGACCTGAACCCGGTGTGCGGCCAACGCGAGCAGATCGTGGTCACCAGCGTTACTGAGGCGGTGGACTGCCTGAAGTGCGTTCACATTTTGGAGCGGCCGTCGACCTGAGTCAGAATGCCGTTGGACATAGGTGCCAACATGGGGGCTGTAGCCATGAGGGCCTACGGAGGCATGCCTTTCCAATGCCAAGTGTTCGGTGAAGTCCACACAGCTCAATTGCCTGCCCTCGGCGATCGGCAGCAGCGAGCGTGTGGTCACCGTGGAGGAGTCCTTCGAACGGAAGATCCCCCATGCGGGAGGGTACGGTGCTGGGCCGGGCCCTGAAGAGGCTCGCTGCCGAAATTCTGGCCTACTTCGACCGCCTCGGCACCTCCAATGGACCCACCGAGGCGATCAACGACAGGCGGCCGAACACCTCCGCTGCTCGTCCGCCGACTTCCGCAACCTCACGAACTAGATCGCCAGATCACTGCTTGACACCGGCGGATTCCCGGCGACACGCCGGATTGTGGAGATCTTCACTACCGAGCTCCACGGGAACAGCAGGAAGCCCCGGCGCAGCGCAGTACAGCGGTGCCTCATCTGAGCTGACATCAGTACCTGACGGGGCCAGCTGTAGCCGCGCGGCGCTGCTCCACAGCGACTCAATGCCAGCCGACATGGATGACCCCCCAATCTCGCCACCAACAATCATGCTGACATTAGTTTGATTGGCGGTCCTGGCAAGAAATCCGATCAGGGTTTCCACAGCCTCGGCTGCCGCAACATTTGTGGGTGTGCCTGTGCTCTCTTGTGTCAGGGCATCAAGATCGTCAATAAAGATTGCGATAGGTCGGGCCAAGTCGGCAGAAATCCGCAAGTCTCTGACGTCTGTGGCGCCTAGGCTTCGGCAGGCATCGATGCGCGGAAAAACCCGATCGCAAATGAGCCGCAGGAGTTCTCGCGCCTGCACGACTCCCGTGGACATAGTCCCCCGGTGGTGACGCCAATTGGCGCTGGACGCGGAATCTGGGGCTGAGGTGGCGACCCAAGTCAGCGCTCCAGATTCCCGGGCAGCCATTGCCATCTCTGCGACAACCCGCGACCGGGCTGAAGCTGAACCACCGTTGACCACCAGGTTGGGTGCCCACGCGGTCGAGAAGTTGGCCCCTTCGGTTCCTATCGGTAGCTCCAAGAACCCATTCCCGACGGTCCGGCAATCCGGGCCTTCCAGAGGGCAGAAAAACGCCGACGGGGACCCGAGGGGCCCTTCATAAATGGCAGTCCCCGCAGGAATAACAGCAGCCCGCAGGTCACCACTCAGATACTGCGCATCGTTCACCCGTCCACCGTTGCCGAGCTGGATGCGATAGGCGCCGTTCAAACCACCCACCAGAAGCTTGGAGACATCCAAGTCGGGACCGGCCAGCACCAAGGACACACCTCCTGGTGGCGGGGAAGCGATCAGCTGATTGAGCTTCTCGGCGAGCAGGGATGAGTATTGATGAGCCCCAGCCTGGAGTAATTCAGCGCCGTTGACGATGACAGTTGTACCGCGCGGATCCTCATGCATTCCTCCAAAGATCTCGCCGACCTTCATGCAGGCTTCCCCCATGGATCTGGAGAGTGTCCTCATGCCTTCCAACATCCAGCCGTAGTCGCCTTCCACGAGGTCGACGACGTGTGTCGCACTCGTACGACAAAACTGACTGATGATCTCGTCGAGGTACGTCATCCCTCTTGTTGCCGGCCCATGGCCGCGGATCAGCAGAATGCCTCCGCCTACTGGCCAATGTCCGGCCGCATCACCGAGGTGGAGGCGATGGCCGTCAGGCAACGTCCCGAGCATTACCGGGCGGTCGTTCATGGGCTAGTTTTCCGATCTCAATTGTTGCGATGGAGGAAAGTGTATGGCCATAAGCCGACACCGCCTCACAATAACTGTCACTCCCCTAATTCATTTCCGCCCCAAGGCCTCGCAACGATGCCGTGGAACTGTCCAGAGTGCTCGCCGAGATTCCTAAAGAAAAGCGGCGCCGCCCTCTGTCAGGAGGCTGATCTCATCCCGCCTTACAAGCCCGCGTTCGTGTCGCCACACTGAACCGGTCACGCCCAGCTAACGTTGGAACAGCGCAAAACCGGACAGCCGGTTCTTAAGTTGGGGGCGGCAATGAGGTGCATACCGGAGGATCCGGAATTCGGCGAGGGACAGCTCGCGGAAAAGACCGTCTGGACGGCTCTGAAGAACAGCCTGCCGGATGAGTGCGTGCTGGCCCACTCGGTGCACGTCCGCGACGGCCGGAACGAATACGAGATCGACCTGCTGATCCTCTGGCCCGGCGTTGGCATGGCAGCGATCGAGGTCAAGGGTGGCCAGGTCAGCATCGCCGACGGGCAGTGGTACCAGTCGGACCGAAATCAGAGGCGCAAGATCCAAAGCCCCGTAGCCCAATCACAAAGCTCACTTCATGCACTCAAGAACTGGCTTGAAAACCAGCTCGGTTCGCGTCTAAGCAGCCGGTGCGTCTACATGGTCAGCCTGCCGTACACCGATGTACCGGGCGAATGGACCACGGCCGGCTGCCCTAGGTCGCTCGTCCTTGACCAGAGCCAAAGCAAGTCCCCCGCCGAGCTCGTGCGCCAGGCCATCGAAAACGAAGGTGGCGGCGCCTCCCCCCTGGCCCCGGCTTTCCTGGAACGCATTGTCCGCAAGCTCAGTGGAAACCTGGACACCGCCGTCGTACCCTCCACCACAGCACAGGAGGATGAGGACGCCCAGGACCATCTCACCGAGCGGCAGTCCTTGCTGCTTCAGGCAACCAGGTCGCTCCCCCGGATCCGTTTCACCGGCGGTGCCGGCAGCGGAAAGACCTGGCTCGCGGTCGAAAAGGCCAAACTGCTCAGCAAGCAGGGCAAGCGAGTCGGGCTCTTCTGCTACAACAAAGGCCTGGGACAGTATCTTCAGGACCAGGTTGCAACGTGGCGCCAAGCCAAGCCCGTGTTCACCGGCGAGTTCCATGAGTACGTGCGCGGGCTCGGGGTCCCGGACGGTTCGGGGCAGGACTACTTCGACGTCGAGATGCCCCGCCTCTTGGGGGAGCTGGCTGCGGGGATGGAGCCCCACAAACGCTTGGACGCCGTCATCGTCGACGAAGCGCAGGACTTCGCGCCACTGTGGTGGGAGGCGCTTCTCGCCTGCACTACTGATCCCGCCGCGGGCGAGGTGTACGCCTTCATGGATGACCGCCAGGACGTCTACCAACGTTGGGGAGGTGCGACGGCGGATCTCACCAACGGTCCGATGGCCACCTTCGTGCCCATCCACATCGACGACAACCTGCGCAACACGCGCAAGATCGCCGAGGCATTCAGATCCTTCGCCGGCGAGCATTTCACTCCGCGGGGCAGCACAGGCCTGCCGGTACGTTTCGTGGATTGTGCCACGGAGGAGGCGCTCGCCGTCGCCGGAGACTGTGTAGAGGCGCTGATCGAGGAGGGATGGGCCAACAATCAGATCGCACTCCTCACCACCAAAAACCGCCATCCAATCCATCTGGACTATTTCGAGCGCGAAGCTACGGATGAGTACTGGCGGGACTTCCACGCAAACGACGCTGAGTTCTACGGCCATGTGCTCGGTTTCAAAGGCTTGGAACGGTCCGTCGTTGTTCTTTGCGTCAACGGCTTCAAGGACATGAGTCGGGCGCCCGAGCAGCTGTATGTCGGGTTGTCCCGCGCGCGGAGCCTACTGGTAGTGGTCGGTGATTCCGGGTTGCTGGAGGAAGCGGGTGGGCGGGAACTGAAGGCAGCTTTGTCTCGGACCCAGGCGTGGACGCCGGCGCTGGAAGACGACTAGTGGCGCTGCTCACCGATATTGTCAGTGCCTTGCCATAGTCTTCGTAGGGCAGCGGCGTCGGATCTGTATCTGTTTTGACAGTGCCTGTTGCTACTTTGCGTGAATGTCAGAATGAGGGGGACAGAGTGGCCTGCAGTACTTTTCCGTCGGTGCGCGATGCACTGGCCGAGCTTGCAGTAATGATCGGCCAGGCCCAAGCAGCGGATCCGCTCGCTCCTGTCACCGTTCTGGTCCCGTCCCATGCTTCCGGGCGGGATGTGACTCGTTTCCTCGGCAGGATGCTTAACGCGGGGGCAGGAAGTGCGGGCGTCAAGGCGCTCACGCTGAATGATCTGGCGACGGAACTAATCGCCGACGATCCCCGTGTGGATGGAAGACGTCCGCTCTTGCCGGTCCTGAGGCTGGGAGCGGTCAGCAAGGTCCTTGGCGACAATCCGGGTATCTTCGCAGCTGTTGCCGACGAGCCTGCGACAGCCCGCGCCATAGCCAAGACGGCGGAACTGCTGGACGGGCTCCCTAACCAAACTGAGTCAGCACTCCCCCAGCTCGTGCACGAAGTACTGCGGATCCACCGTAAAGCCAAGGAAGCCTTGGGCTCGCACTGGTACACAGAGCATGAAGCCTTCACGCTTGCGGGCGACAAACTCGGGACCGCTGCGACGAAACGGCGGCTGGGCACAATCATCGGCTTCATGCTGGGCACCGAAATCCGTCCCGCCGAAGCGTCTTTCCGACGGAACCTCGAAGAGGCCGGAATGCTAGGCATTACTGCGTCAAGCACCGGGGATGACCGCACCACCTTGATAACTGCCTCTGACGCCGACGATGAAGTTCGCGCCGTCGTTCGCCTTGTCGTCGAGAGGCTATGCGCCGGGACGGCCGGCCACCGAATCGGGATCTTTTACTCAGCCGCAGAGCCGTACGCCGCATTGCTGACCCAGCGCCTTGGCGAGGCGGGCATAACCTTCGTCGGCCCCGCAGCCCACCGTCTCACGGACTCGCCGCTCGCACGCGGACTCCTTCAATTGCTCAAACTCGACCCGCAGGATCTGGACCTGCGTGCCATCCTGAACATCCACGCCGAAGGCACGTTTGTGTGGCACGGAGGTAAGCTGCCCAGCAGCGCAGTCTGCGAAAGGCTTCACGCCAGTCCCCCGGCCGAAGACGACACCCGTGAAACCGGGTCCACCAATCGGACCGTACAACGGGAGCATCTCCGCACATGGCAAGCCTTTGTAGCCGATCTAACGGCCCGGCTTGGAGAGATTCAGACTGCTCCGACGTGGAACGAAGCGTCAGCCGGGCTGACCCTGCTCCTTGAAAGATTTATGGGTTCTAGGACGACTACCGAACGACCGGAAAAGGCTGCAGTCCGCGATGCTCTAGCCGAGACCGCCCACGACCTCCGTCACCTCGACCTTGTCGGCCCGCCGCCCCACCGCTCGCTCATCCGGACTGTGATGGAGGACGGGATAACTGCGAAGGGCGGATGGACCGGAAAGAGCGGCACAGGCGTCGCCATCGGAGGTTATCCTGACGCCGGCGCCAGGGACCTAGATGTCGTTTTCCTTATCGGCGCGGCGGAAGGTCGGGCGCCGGCCAGGATTCGGGAAGACCCGCTCCTTCCGGACAGCGTCCGGAAGATGATGGGCGATGCTCTCCCTTCTGTGGAACAGCGTGCGGAAGCAACCAGGGAACAGTTCTTTGCTGCCCTCGCGGCCGGAACCGACCGGACCATCACATGCCCGCGCGGCGACCTGCGCGGGTCCGGCAGTTACCAAATTTCCCGGTGGATCACCGCCAAACCAGACGACGAACTGCAATCCTTCGCCCATGGCATCGAAAACGGCGCTCCTGCTCTGGCCGCGCTCCCCCCTACTACCCAAGAGTGGAGGCTCCGACACATCCTCGCCGCCGAGGAGCGCACAGCGGCGCTTCGGGAAGATGCTGTGCTACAGCGGGCACTGGCTGCCACCCGGGACCGGCGCGACGGCGTCTTCTCCAGGTTCAACGGCAACCTCGGCGCCCACGCCGGTACCATCGTTGATTCCGACAAGGCTCTGTCCCCGACCCGACTCGAGGACTGGGTGACAAGTCCTTTCAGCTACTTCCTGAAGCACGTTCTCAAAGTGAACGTACTGGAAAACGTTGAACTGGAGGTGCAGATTTCGCCACAGCAGCGTGGCATCCTCGTTCACCAGGTGCTAGAGGAATACGTCCGCACCATCACCAAAGATAAGCTTCCGCCGTCTCCCGACCGCCTCACGGAGCTGGCCGATGCCGCTTTTGCGGAATACGCCAACCCAGCGTGGCTCAGTCACGTCTGGGAGCGGAACCAGGCCATGATCCGCCAAGACCTAAAGAGGGTTTTTGCTGAGGATGATGCGGGGGCCGCTGAGGGCTGGACGTACCTTGCGGAGGAGGCAAGCTTCGGGCCGGAGGACACCGACAGCCATCCGCCGGTCGAGCTGATCCTTAGCGATGGCAGTGTGGCGCGGTTCCGAGGAAAGGTGGACCGGATCGACAGGCATGCCGACAGCACCGTCAAGGTCATCGATTACAAAACCGGTAAGGCCGACAAATTCAAGCCGCTAAGAAACCACCCCACGGCAGAGGGCACCCGATACCAGCTTCCGGTTTACGGCCTGTTTGCGCGGACGCTTGCGGAGCCCCAGTCGACTGTCGCTGCCGAGTACTGGTTCATTTCCAAGGCCGGTGACTTCGCGAAAATCGGCTACACCGTGACTGATGACGTCGTGGAGCAGCTTCGCACGGACGCGGGCGTCATCATGTCTGCACTGCGGAACGGGATCTTCCCCCCGCGGCCGGAATCTGACCGGTACGTCAACTTCACGACCATGATGGGGGCCCAGGAGCTTGGCCAGCAGTGGCTGAAGCTTCAAGACGCCCACGAACTTCATCCCTATGCCCAGCTCCTGAAGGCGGAGAAATGAAAACCGAAGTCCCGGAACTCCTTGACCAGACCGACCGGACCCTGATCGAGCAGGAGCTCGAAACGAACATCTTCGTCGAGGCCGGTGCAGGCAGCGGCAAAACGCATGAACTTGTGGAACGCATCTGCGGTTTGGTCGACGCCGGCGTGGAACTGAGAAGCGTTGCCGCCATCACTTTTACGGAGAAAGCGGCAGGTGAGCTGCGCGAGCGTGTCCGCCGTCAGCTGACCGGCGCACCCCCTTCCGAACTGCGACTGCGCGCGCTGAACCAGCTAGACACGGCGCCCATCGGCACCATCCACTCCTTCGCGGCGAGAATTATTGGCGAGCATCCCATTGAGGCCGGCGTTCCGCCCTTGATCACAGTAGTGGACGAGCTGCGGTCGCAGATTGCGTTTACCAGACGATGGGAAGCGGCCCGGCAAAAACTCTTCACCGACCCGTCCATCGACGACGCCCTTCGCATCCTCCTCGCCGTCGGCGTTTCCTTGGACCACTTGCAGAACGTGGCGGCCGACTTGGACGCGAACTGGGACCGCCTGGAAAGCCACCCTCCCCAGAAGCGCCATATCCCGGCGGTGAACCTAGGCCCGCTCCTGCGCCAGACTTCTGAAGTCCTCGCACACGCTGACCACTGCACGGATCCCGCCGACAAGTTACTCACCGCTTTCGAACACATCAAGATCTGGCACGGGCGCCTAACCGAGGCTGAAACGGGCGAGCTGGGCCTGGTCCTGGAGCTCCTGCATTCTGTTCCGCAGAAGGGCTTTAGCCTTGGGAAGCAGGCCAACTGGCCAAACAACCTGTCGAGCGTCCAGGAATCGTGCAAAGACCTCGCCCGGCAGGCGATCGCACTGCGAAACAGCTT
This sequence comes from Arthrobacter sp. P1_D12, assembly GCF_056406175.1. Classification (NCBI taxonomy): domain Bacteria; kingdom Bacillati; phylum Actinomycetota; class Actinomycetes; order Micrococcales; family Micrococcaceae; genus Arthrobacter; species Arthrobacter sp. P1_D12. The sequence continues at coordinate 68,678 of NZ_JBFUAR010000002.1, read as the reverse complement.
CGTCCAACCCGCCGTTGAAACCGTCACCGCCGCCATGGCGGAAGTACTCGTCCAGGCTGCCCGCGAACGTCAGCACAGCGGCGAGCTCGAGTATCACGACCTCCTCATCCACGCCCGGGATCTCCTTGTCGGCGAAGACAAACGGGCTGTCCACGAGGCCCTCCACAATCGCTACCGCTGCATCATGCTGGATGAATTCCAAGACACCGACCCCATCCAGGCCGAACTGGCCACTCGGATTACAGCCGACGACCTGTGCGGACCCGAGGGTTGGGAGCAGCTGAGCATCCCTCCGGGACGGCTGTTCACCGTCGGCGACCCCAAGCAGTCCATCTACCGTTTCCGCAGGGCCGACATAGCTACGTACTTGGCGGCCCAGCAGCGCTTCTCCGACGACCACAATTCGAACATCGCGTCGCTGCAGACCAACTTCCGGTCAACCGGGAGCGTGCTCGAGTGGATCAACGCCACCTTCGGGCAACTCATTACGCCCAGCGGGACCCTTCAGCCTGAGTACCGATCGCTGATGCCCGATCCCGAGCGCCCCGAGTGGAGCAACGAACACGGCCCGGCTGTATCAGTCATTGGACGTGCAGGCGCCCGGCCTGATGAGTCGGGAAAGGTTTCCGCCGACGGCATGCGCCGGCAGGAGGCAGCCGATGTTGCTGCCGCGATTAGAGTCGCTACTGGCACCGCAGGCGTGGCCGCCTGGCAAAAGCAGAGCAAGCGGTCCGGCGGGTTCAATCAATCCCCGGTTCAGTTGAAGGACATCTGTGTCCTGATTCCCACCCGTACATCCCTTGCCGCCCTGGAGGACGCGTTCGACGAGGCTGGCATTGAGTACAGGGCTGAGGCATCGTCCCTGGTCTACTCGACACAGGAAGTCACCGACCTGCTGCTTGCATTGAGGGCAATCTCAAATACGGCGGACGAAGCAGCACTTGTCCTGACGCTGCGGTCGGCGGTGTTTGGATGTGGCGATGATGAACTGTTCGAGTGGAAGCAGGCCGGAGGACGGTGGAATCTTTTCTCCCCCGCGCCGGAGTTGCTCAAAGACTCCACCGTAGCGGGCGCCCTGCAGTACCTCGCCGTATTGTGCCGCGACATCGAAGTGTTGACGCCGGCTGAAATCATGGAGCGGCTGGTTACTGACCGTCGTTTGCTGGAGGCGGCCATCGATGCTCCTCGTTACCGAGACGTCTGGCGCAGGCTCCGCTTCATCATCGACCAGGCCAGGGCTTGGACGGAGGCCACGCACGGCGGCCTCCGAGACTACCTCGTGTGGGCGGGCGTGCAGCAAGAGGAGAACTCGCGGGTCAAGGAAGCTGTGATCCCTGAAACTGATGTCCAGGCCGTACGCATCATGACCATCCATGCTTCCAAAGGCTTGGAATTTCCCATGGTGATTCTGGCCGGCACTGGGTCCGGCCCGAACAATCAGAAGGCCGCAGCTCTCTGGGATCAAAGCGCGCAGCTCCAAGTACATTTCATCGGCGACATCCGGTCGGCTGGGTACGCCGGCGCAGAGGCAGTGGAGAAGCTGTTCGACGACGCCGAGCGTCGCCGCCTTCTCTACGTTGCGTGCACGCGCGCGGAGAGCCACCTCGTGGTCTCCCACTACGTGAACGCCAAGAACAGTCTGGGCCAGTTCCTCAAGGATGCAGTCGAGGGAAGTTCGGCAACGGATCTGGAAATTCCGGAGGACATGCCGGTTCAGGCAAAAGTGCGCCACGATGTCCGGCCTGTAGAAACTTTCGCCGCCTGGCAGCAGAAGCGCGAGGACTGGCAAAAGACCTCCGCGATTGCATCCTCCACTTCCGTCACCGAGACTGCAAAGGGCGCGGGGAACGGACTTGCGGGCCTCGTAGAAGATGAGGCGGCGCGCTATGTGAGCCTCGAAGGGGCCGGAACGGTACCGTCATTCGCAGAGCCAGGCGGGGAGCACGGCACGGACTTCGGGACTGCCCTGCACCGGCTGCTCGAACTGAGCGACCTGCAGGAGACCGAAAATCTCGACGCCATGGCGCAGAGGATCGCGAGCGCATCCGGTCTCGAAGATCCTGCCGGCCTCGCAATACGGGCGCGCTCTGCGTTGAGGTGCACGCCAGTTCAGCGTGCCGCGGAGAGGGAGCACTGGCTTGAGCTGCCCGTTGTTACGTCCGTCGACGGCATGACACTGGAGGGCATCATCGACCTGATGTACCGCGAGGACAACGGGACGCTGGTTATCGCCGATTTCAAGACGGACATCAGCGTCACGCCAGACAGGTTGAGCTCGTACTGGCGCCAGCTGTCCACATACGCCCGCATGGTGGAGCGCGTCACCGGACAGACTGTCAGTGAGCTGGCCTTGATTTTCTGCAGGACCGGGGATGCTGAGGTCTTGCGCCAGCAGCGCTCAGTCTTAGCTCGCTAGAGCCGTCTACGCCTGCCCTCACCACCAGCGGTGGCGGCACTCCGGGTTCTGGCATGCCCACTTAGCCGTGCCCCTCTCGACTTTGCCCGTGGCGGGGTATATCCGTTCTTCTTCTACGACCATGCAGCCAGCGAACTCAGTTTTGGGCATTGTTTCTCGCGCGGACGGCATGATCATCCCGTACGCAATCCGCCACGCCTCGTGGCCGCACACCGGGCACCGCCGCGTGGCAGCGCGTTTCGCCGTTGGTTCGGGGGTCGTTTCATCGGGAATCATGACAGCACTGTAGGCCGCCGCTCTGACAGAAAATGAAGTTACAAAAACTCCTAGGGCTAAGCACGTTCTGTAACCGAGCCAGCGGGACGACAGGTGGGGGCTATCTCACTAGCCCCTCCGTCTCCGGCGCTCTCTCGTCCGGGCGGACAAAGATGAACTGATGACAGCCATATGACCGCTGCTGGCAGCTTCACTCCATCTCGCCGGAAGTACTAGGGACGGCTGGCTCGAGGCCATTTTCTCTCAGATACTGCAGCGCCCGCTCGATGGCTTCGATTTTCCGCTTCAATTCCTTGAGCGACTGTGCCGATTCATCGGAGAACTCATCGAGCCGCTCATGTTCGCGACGCACCTCGATCTCGGTCTCAACCAGGACTCTCCAAAGGGTGGGATCCTGATCGAGGTTTTGCCGTTCCCGTAGAATTGCCGCAGCCAGTTGGCGCTCAAAAACCGCTGCGACGGTATCCGCAGTGGTTCCTGGACTGGCCAGGCTGAATGCGATGCCGCCACCACCCGCAGTGACTAGGGTGCCCGCCGTTATCAGGCCCCCGATCATACCGCCGGGTCCAAAGGCCGCCAGCGCGCTGGTGATCACCGCGGCTCCGGCAAGACCGGCTCCGGCAGCAAGCGCCAGGCCACCTGTCGCCACGACAATCGCCGCGGCGCCGGCACCCAGTGCGCCCCACTTCATCCAGTTCAATCCGGGACCACCGCTCAGTGCCTCCTGCGCACGTTTAGCGGCCGTGAATACATCGGCGCCATACTGGCCTCCCAATCCCATTTCGGCGGTGAGATCTTTAATGGCCTCCTGCCATTTGTCCTTTGAAATCGAGATCTCGAAGGGTCGAATAACGTTTTCTGCTGCGAGGACCGTTAGCGGGACGACGGCGTCGTCCTTCGCCATATGGCTGCTGGGAAATGGTTCGGGCACAGTTCCCTGTGGATCGGAGAGGTCAAATGCGAGGCGGGCAACCTCTGACGGCATCGCTCTGCCCTCGCTGGCATTTCGTCTCCTGATGTCGTCGACGACGGCCGCTTGAACTTGTCGGAGCGCGCCGGCGAAACGATCCAGTTGGTCGCCTTCCAGTCTCGTCTTCATGAGATACGCATATCTCAGCGCCAGAAGGGCGAGTCGTTCCACGGAATCCAATCGGACGTCGACACCCTTGTCGATGCGAGCGAGTTCCCTGGATCTTGACCCGAACAGTGCGAAGCCGATGGCCGCGGCGACGCTCTCATCGTTGAGGTACTCCACCGCGTCGTGGACGCGGGGGCTCAATTTCGTCTGAATACGGAAATCGATAACCCAAGGAAAGACAGAGGAGACACCACGGTGGGCCGCCACCGGGTCATGAACGTTCCAGAAATTTACCCACCATGCGAGGTTTGTCGGCGGTTCCTTCAGGGTCTCCCGCAGTTTGTCGACATCGAAGTTGCCGTTCGCCAGGGGACTCCCGATGGTCACCATGCCGACGACATCGAGGCCGACCGGCAGTCGACGAACGAGGTCAGCGGCGATCACGGACCCGAGGCTGTGGCCGACGATCACGAGCCGCCCAGACTCGGGGAGCTCCTTCAGTATGCGGTTCAGGACCTGCGCGCGAATCTGAGGTTTGTTCATGTAGTTGCCTACCTGGCCGAACGGCGGCAGCCCGACGGCAAGATTGACGACGGCCTCACCACCCAGCCAACCATCACCCCGATCATGACGTCCCAGTCTGAACTCGACGGCTCCGACGCGGCGCTCGAAGTCCCGGCGGTTCTTCTTGGCAGCCTCGCCAGAAGGTTGTTTGATCGTCAAGCCCGGCAGAGGATCCTTTACGTCCCAACCCCTGAGTGCGTGCGCGTATTTGGGCGCGATCGCCCGCGCCGTGTTCAGAGCGGGGTAGCCAAGGCGGACCACGGCCTCTGAGAGCCGAGCCTTCCAGTAGTCATCTTTGTCGCCATCTCCAACGCCATGCAAGAAAAGCAAGATCGGTTCGTTCGACAAGAAAACTCCATTCATCGCCGCCCATTGGGCGTCCAAGGCTGAATGCCCCAGGCTTCTCGGTAAGGATAGCGATGCAACTCGGAATTACTTGTCTTGGACATCCGGGACGCCGGCGAGTCGACGCAGAACCGGCCCAAAACCAAGCGCACATGGCGCTCCTACAGCGTTGACCCCGGCCCGGCCCTGGTCTTCGCCTGCAGTCGTGCGCCGTTGCACTGGATGCTAGTCTCCAGCTTCTGCGCACTTCTCTGACACCCTTGATCCTCAGCGTCATCATGGCGACCTCGATGTTCCCCGGCATCTCCGTCGTTGTGTCGCTGCTGCGCCTGTTAACGGACATCGGCTGGATCAGCAGTGCTCGGACGAGTTTGAACTACAGCCCCATGATCTCCCGCTTCTTGGCTGCGAACTCTTCCTCCGAGAGAAGCCCGTCGTCCATTAGTTCCTTCATCTTCTTCACGGTCTCGATCTGCTCATCGAAGGACAGCATGGTTGTTTGACTTGCCTGCGCGCCCGTCTGAGTGTTCATTCCTTGTGCGAGGTTTATCCCAAAGAGGGTTCCGCCGCCGTCGCCAAGGCCGTGGGCCTGCACACCCTGAGCGATCTTCTGCTGGGCGGAAATGTTCGAGGACTGCTGGGAGACACCCTCGTAGGCCTTGAGGTTCATCAGGTTCGTAGAGTACTGCTTGACCAACTCCCGCGCTTCGGGAGTGAACTCGATGTTCTCAATGCCCACATTGACTACTTCGATCCCGAAGCGCTTCGCCCAACTCCCCGCGCCGAGACCGCCAGCCGAGATCTGGGCAGCGATCGCATGAGCCTGCGAGGGTAGCTGCGAAACGCGAAAGGTCGATGAGAGCGAGTTCAGCGCCACAGTGAAGGACTGGATGAACTCGGAGACGAGCTGCTGACGGGCCTCCGGGGTGCTGAAGCTGTAGTGGAAAACGTTGGCGGGCACGAAGTTCCGGATGAACGTTTCCACGTTGACGATCCGCAGTGAGAAAGTGCCGAATGCCGTGATTTCCAAGTCTGTGCCATAGAAGAGATCGTTGTAGACGAGCGGCCCCCGAGTGCCGAACTTGATTCCTCGGATCTCGCGAAGGTTGACGAAAGCAATCTGCTTCCGGTCAGAGGTTTGTCCGCCGAAGCCAACGCGGGCGGCTACCTGGCCAACAATCGACTCCATGACACTGTCGCCGTTGAAGATGCTGCTCTGGCCATTCTGGTACTCGTAGCCGCCAGCCTGCGTAAGGATGGCCTCGATGCCGGCCTGGCTGAAGATGAAGGCGGCAGTATTCTCCGGCACGAAGATCTTGGAGCCGTTGGAGATGACTCCCATTGACCCGTTGTCGTTCGTACCTCGCCCGTTGTTTGTCTGCTTGAGGACGCCCGGAGCGACCGCCGTACGCTCGTCGAAGAGGCCAGCGGTGATGATGTCCCTCCACTGGTCAGCGAAGGTGCCATCTAGGGCTCCGGTGAATGCCTGGATGATGCTCATTGGAGTGTCGCCTTCGGATTAGAGGTTGATGGCAGTGTCGCAGTAGCTGCAGACGATAGCTTGCCCCCGGATGCCGGAGACTGGAGCACCACAGGAGCCGCAATCACCCGCGACAGGCACAGCTGCGGCAGAAGCGGCGACCTCCGCCTTGGATTTGAAGCCAAAGGCCCCTTTGAAGGCGTCCACAGTGTCTTTCATGGCCCCTGCGACTTTCGCAGCTCCCGACGAGTTGAGGGAATTCATCTCAGCAGAGGTGCCTGCAATAACCTGGTTAATCTTTTGCGACCAGAGGGTGGCTTCTTTCTTGTTTTGGAAGCCGAAGTGTTCCTCGCTGTTGCGGAAATACACGTCGAGGGCCGGCCAGCCATTCCGATGCTTACCGAGAAGGGCCTGAGCTTCGCCCTGAAAGATCTTGATCTCGCGGAGCGGGAAGACCTGCATGCCTTTTTTGTTGCCGAATGCGCCTTTCTTGATGAGCACAAGGTTCTGACTAGTGAGGATCAGCTCGTCAGTGTAACTCGCCAATAATCCACCGTGGAGCACCCCCTCGTACCTATGCACAAACGACTCGTTGGGCTGTAGGTTGTATCCCGCCACTGATCTCTCCTCTATGGACCGTTCTCAATAACGTTTTTGGCCCACCGTGGCCAACTTACAGTCCTCCGCATAAGCATAGAGCCGCCCGAGGAGCAGTTCGCTCACTAACTGTCTCCGTTCCAGCGCGCTGTCAGCCGCCGAGAGGCCGTCGCGGAGCTCTCAAGATCCTGCTGGCAACCTCTGACAGGTGAGCCGCTGGGAGGCCCGGAGCAGCCTGTGCCGCGGCCATCCCTCGATGAGTTGGCGTGCGACACCACCTCGGCGATTCCTCGTCATCAACGCCAACGCCACCGCTGCCCCGTCACAGCTGCAGGCGGTCGACTCCAACCTCCTGCGGCTCCTAACGGCCAAGCACCGGTGTTCGCATTGCTGCACGAGGACTGGCTGCAGCGCTAAAGCTGGGCGGTCCGTCATCCTCCGCCGGTTTCCCGACGTCGGCGTCTCGCCCGGTGCCGGTTCTTACGCTGGCTATCCTGTGGCCGGTCCCGCGCACAGTGTGGCTGATCGTCGGACTACGGCGGCACGCTGCCCGCCGGCTTGATCATCAGTGGAAGGGCATCGGCTTAAAGGCTGTCCCATGAAGTCCACCAAGGCTTCCGGGTCCGGTGACCGCGGTCGCAGCACTCGTTTCCTACGCGGCGGCGGAGGATGGCTGCATCGAGGACACGGAACGTGGCGTGTCGCGGGCAGAGAGCCGAGGTCGGTCGCTTCTGCTAGTTTCTGTTCATGGGCGAGCTTAGAGAGATTGACGTCGACTACAACTTCTTCGATGACACTCCAGAGGGTAAGGACCCCGACAGTCACAGCCGCACACTCCGGCGATACCACCAGCTCCTATGGAGCAAGCCGCTTCCTGACGGGCGCCCGTTCGAGCTTCACGCTGGGCGGGCGCTCTCACCGTATCTTGTGTATGAAGCAGACGGCACGAGAATTGTTCTCGGAAGCGACACGATTGCGACGCGGCATCGAAGGAAACTGAACCACCTTTACGCTCAGGTTCCAGACGAGGTCAATGACGCGTTCCTGCAACGCTCCTACACGATCTGCGGCTTCATGATCTTCCCGGTCTCGCAGGGCAGTCTCAACCAAAATCGAGGCACTCATCCGCGGATCCAGGACCGATGGGATTTGACCCTCGAAGCGATCCGGCGCTTCTACGAGGGTGGCACGAGTCCCTTGGCCACAACCATGGATCGCTATGCAGGCTTCTTCGAGCTATTCGGCTCCTTCGCCGGATACATCGAACATTTCCATCTCGGCGACTTCGTTGACGCGAGTGGCGCCGTGCGCTTCCTGCTCCCCTTCGACAACTTCGAGTCGCCGGCGCTGCCCTCCGACCTGCCAACCTACGCGCGCTACCGCCTGGACAGCCTGGAATTATTTGAGGCACGCCGCCTGAGCATTTTGAAGGCGATCAGCAGCCGCTGCGCGCTCGGCTGAAGCTACCTCAAGGTGAGAGAGCAGACGTACCCCCGCCGGGCCAGTCGCCAGTCCCCCCGCCGACATCTTCGACAACACCCTGCTGCCGGCCCCGTTCTCGCTGGAGAACTACGCCAAGGTGTTCGACGGCTCCACCATGTTCGGCCAGGCCCTGCTGAACTCCCTGATCGTGGCCGGCACCACCACGGTGTTCGCCCTGCTGCTCGGCGTCTTCGCGGCCTACGCGATCTCCCGGCTGAACTTCCGCTTCAAATCGGTGATCCTGGGCGTGATCATCGCGACGTCGATGTTCCCCGGCATCTCCGTGGTGGTGCCGCTGCTGCGCCTGTTCACGGACCTCGGCTGGATCAACACCTACCAGGCGATGATCGTCCCCAGCCTGTCCTTCGCGATCCCGCTGGCGGTCTGGAACCTCACCACGTTCATGAAGGCCCTGCCGTTCGACCTCGAGGAAGCCGCGATGATCGACGGCTGCACCAAGTGGCAGGCGTTCCGCCGGGTCCTGCTGCCGCTCGCCGCGCCGGGCGTCTTCACCACCGCGATCCTGACCTTCATCCACAGCTGGAATGAGTTCATCATCGCGCTGTCCATGATCAACGACCCCAAGATCCAGACCGCCACGGTGGCGATCTCCAAGTTCACCGGCGCCACCGAATTTCAGGCGCCCTTCGGCGAGCAGATGGCCGCCGGCGTGATCGTCACCGTACCGTTGGTCATTATGGTGCTGATCTTCCAGCGACGGATCGTCGAAGGCCTCACCGCGGGCGCGAGCAAATGAGCCCTGTTTCGCCGGCGGGCCCCGTCGAGGAAACCACGCTCGCCCCGGCCCCCGAGTGGTGGCAGTCGGCCGTCATCTACGAGGTCTACCCGCGCTCGTTCGCCGACGGCGACGGCGACGGCGTGGGCGACCTCGCCGGGCTGATCGCCCGGCTGCCGTACATCGCCTCGCTCGGCGTCGACGGCATCTGGATGACCCCGTTCCAGCCCTCCCCGCAGGTGGACCAGGGCTACGACGTCACCGACTACTGCGGCGTGGACCCGCTCTTCGGCACCATGGAACAGTTCGAGTCGTTCCTCGCGAAGGCGCACGCGCTGGGCCTGCGGGTCCTGCTCGACGTCGTCCCCAACCACTGTTCCTCGGAGCACCCCCTGTTCCAGGCGGCCCTCGCGGCCGGCCCGGGCTCCCCGGAGCGGGACATGTTCCACTTTGTGCCGGGTCGGGCGGGCATGTCCGACGACGGCGGCGCCGGCTCCGCGTCTGACGCCGCAGACGGCTCGGGCGGCTCAGCCGACGTCCCGCCCAACAACTGGCAGAGCGTCTTCGGCGGCCGGGCCTGGAGCCGCGCCAATCCCGGTTCTGAGTCGGACACGGACTGGTACCTGCACCTCTTCTCGGCGGGGCACCCGGACTGGAACTGGCGCAATCCCGCCGTCGGCGATTACTTCGACGGCGTGCTCCGCTTTTGGTTCGACAAGGGGGTGGACGGGCTGCGGATCGACGTCGCGCATGCGCTGTTCAAGGCCGACGGGCTGCCGGACTCGCCCTCCACGGGCGGGGTGGTGGACGGGCTGCGGTCCAACCCGCAGGTCTCGGACCAGGAGGACGTCCACGAGGTCTACCGCCGCTGGCGCACCCTCGCCGAGAAGTATGAGCCGCACCGGCTGCTGGTGGGCGAGGTTAACCTGGAGCCGGCCCGCGCCGCCCGCTACACCCGCGCCGACGAGATGCAGCAGGCCTTCGCCTTCGCGTTCGTGAAGCTCGGCTGGGACGCGCAGCCCTGGGCCGCCGTCGGCAACGAACTCGAGGCCGCCCGGCAGCTACACGGCGCCGCCCCCACGTGGGCGCTGGAAAACCACGACATCGTCCGCTCCGTCACCCGGTTCGGCGGCGGCGAGCTCGGCAGTGTCCGTGCCCGGGCGGCCCTCGTGGCTTTACTGGGCCTGCCCGGCGCCGCGTACCTCTACCAGGGCCAGGAGCTCGGGCTGCCCGAGGTTGACGTCCCCGTCGAGGCCCGGGTGGATCCGATGTGGGCCCGCGGCGGCGTCTGCCGCGACGGCGCCCGCGTCCCGCTGCCGTGGACCGAGGATGCGGCGCTGAACCATGGCTTCTCGCTGGCTGAACTGGCCGCGGAACCGTGGCTGCCGCAGCCCGAGGGTTGGGGCACGCACGCGGTCGAACTCCAGCAGCAGGACCCGAACTCCGTCCTGAACCTGGCCAAGGCGGCCCTGGAGCTGCGCCGGCAGTTGTGGAAAAACGAGGTCTTCACCGCGGACGACGGCGGCAGCTGGCGGGTCGAGCCCGGAGACCTGCTGGTCTGCGAGCGGAACCCGCACTTTTTGGTCGCGGTCGCGATGGGCACCGAACCGGTCAAACTCCCGACCGGCACGGTGCTGCTCAGCGCCGGCCCGCTGGCCGAGGACGGCTGGCTGCAGCCGAACAACGCCACGTGGATGCTGCGGGGCTGAGAGTAATGCACGACTGAGCCGATCTGCCTCACGAGTAGATTGTCCACCCTTCCGGGGGAAACACCCGTTGCGCCATCACTTGGAGCTGCTCTCAGCGCTCCGAACGACCGTAGGTGATAGGGCATCGGGGGCGTGCGGTGCCAGACTCCGGCCTACGCACGCTGGGAGATGTTGATGATGTTGCCTCGCTGTCCAGGAACCAGGCTGCCTTGTTCCACTCGGCAGTGGCAATGAGGTCCTCGCATGTCTGCACACGATTCCCGACGAGGAATGGGAGCACCACCGCTTCGGGGTCCGTGACCTGGCGGCGATCGAGGCGGATCGCCACTTACCGCCTGACGCAACCGTGCGAGGTCGATGCAGGTCGCAACCGTCGGAACCACGAAGGCATTGGCTTTCGGTCACAAAGCACTACGTAACCTTCGCCTTGGCGAAGCTCATTTTGGAAGAAGTTCCTCCAGCTTGTCGGTACTCAGAGGCGTCTTGTGCTTCTGAGCGATGACAAAGGCGACGGCAATACCTGCGCCTGTAAATTGGAGAGCATGAGGAATCTGGTCATACCAATCCCGCACGAGGGCTAAACCGGGTCGCTTTGCTATTTCCGCATCTATGGCGGCCGCGGCAGATGCATCGACTTGCCCCAATTGTCCATTTGACTGAGCCAATTGAACGATAGAGTCATGATCCTGTTTGTCGAACTTCACGGCTACTTCCGTGGCCAGAGTTGACACCCCGGAAAATGGCAACCTGAAGAGACCCGGTTTCAGCTCATGAGGAACCACTATGAAGTTAAGGTCGGGTCGAATCTCCCTTGCGGCCGCATTTAGAGCATCAACTTCCTCTTGGGTGAGCCCAGAGGAAAAATATCCAGGAACTTGACTTTGCAGAAGTTCATTCATCTTTTTTAAAGTGGTGATACTGCTGTACCTGATCAGGTTGAGCATGTCGAGGTGGTCGAGCCACGCGCCACCCTGCGGCAGATTGTCATGGGGCACCGAAGCCCACATTCTTTCGAGAAAGTCCAGGCCCTCCCCCATTTGACCTGATGAGGGAGCGAACCCCCCGACGACCCAGGCCAACGTGAGGCCTTGCAGGGCAGACTCGTCGAGCTTGTCAATGATCTCAATGGCCCGATCGATGCTGGCCCGGATGGGTCGTACGTTCCGCTTTGCGCGCTCCCCTAGGAGTCGCGCTAGAGTCTCGTAGTCGCCCTCCTCCTCGGTCGCTGCAGCAGACATCTGGGCCTTACGAAGTGAAATCTGAAAGCCGGGATCGCTGAGAGCGCCGAGCACCTTTTCGTCGGAAAGCACTTCCAGGAGTTGAGTGCTGAAATCTTCGATCCTTTGACCTGCCACGGGGGCCGCGTCAAGAGAATAGGTGGCGATAACTTCCTGGGCCTGTTGCCGAGCTATTTCGGCGGCACGCTCCTCTGTTACACCGTCGTAGTAGTCGCCGTAAACCTGAATCTGTTTGCTGCCGGAACCGGCTTTCTGGCTTTGGTTCACCGGGCTACTTCGATCCAGTGCTATTTCCACCGACCTGGCTCTGACGAGAGTCGTTGCCCGCCTTCTGCGACTGCCGAACAAACTTGTTTTTGGCCATGGACCACCCACCAGCCGTTCCCGCTCCTCCACCCACAAGCAGCCCTATGAGCAAGGTCCCGAGTCCGTCAAAAAACCAATCCACGCTATCAACCTTCCGAGGCAAAAGAATTACACACGTGAATCCTCTCACGGAGCCACCAGCCCGTATCCCGACGGCGTGGCCAGCGATCGCGGCCGCTGCGCAGACGGCGGGCACGGAGTCAACAAAACCGGGGGCAATCCCCATCCTTGTCCAGCGTGTTTGGACGGCCGTCCCGTGGCGCATGTGGCGAAGGAAATGGGTGTTTCCCGCGTCTGCGCCCACCGGTGGCTCAAGCGCTATGGCGAACACGGCTGGGCCGGCCGGGCAACCGACCACCGTTACGAAGGCGACACCGCCGGAGAGCTGCTGCATATCGACGTCAAGAAACTCGGCGGCATAGCGAACGGCGGCGGCTGGCGGATCCACGGCCGCAGCGAAGCCGTCACAGCCCGCGGCATCGGGTACGACTATGTCCACGCAACCACAGCGCCCTCGGAGGACCACCACCCATCAGCAGATGTAACCAACCTGCTGGCTGAGTACATCTAGCTCTCGTAATCCTGTGGCCGGTCCCGCGAACAGTGTGGCTGCTCGTCACGATCCGGCCCGGCCGTCAGCACTCTGAGGGGACCGAAATTCCTAGGCCGCGCCACAGGCAACGGCGGCACCCAACCAGAGTGCCGCCGTCTTACTTCATGGCTGGCGCTACTCCTTGGCGGCTACGACTACGCTCTTATCGCTACCGGACGTGGACACGCGACGGCGTCTGCCGCGACGGCGCCCGCGTGCCGCTGCCCTGGAACACCAAAGCCGCGCCGAACCACGGTTTCTCCCATACAAAGCCTGCCGCCGAGCCATGGCTGCCGGAGGATGCCGGCTGGGGCAACAACACGGTTAAGATGCAGCATAACGACCCGGAATCCACGCTGGCGTTGGGGACCAAGGCGCTGGAGATGCGCCGGCTGCTGTGGAAGAACGGGGTCTGCGAACGGAGCGCCGCCTTCTTCGTCGCCGTCGCGATGGGGATGGAGCCGGTGCAGCTCCCGGCCGGAACGGTGCTGCTCAGCGCCGAACCGCTGGATCAAGACGGCTTGCTGCATCCGCACGACGCAGTGTGGGTGCTGCGGCTGAGGCCAGTCCGTTTCGGGCCGTCCGCGTTCCAGACCCACCCCGGTTTCACTATCACTTGTAGCTGCTCTCAGCGGGCAAAGTCATACGGTCGCAGCAACGCTCTGATCGATGGAGCGTTTGATGGTCAATGTGTTTTCCCTGGATGCGCGCACTGAGTTCTTTGATCTGGTGTGCTCCGGGATGTCGATTCTTGCTGCGGCCCGGCGTGTCGGAGCCACCCATGGGACCGGGAATAACTGGTGGGCCCAGTCTGGCCAGATGATGACTGTGAGCATGGGCGCCGTTGGGGGTCTTTCGGATCCGGCTCCCTGCCCGGAGGGGCCGGGCGGGCGGGCGTTGAGCATGGCTGAGCGGGGGATGATCCAGATGGGCCGGCGCAGCGGGCTCAGCTACGCCAAGATTGGCGAGGCGATCGGCCGGGACAGGTCCGTGGTCTGGCGGGAGGTGAATCGGAACACCGGCGCGGACGGGGAGTACTACGCCTCGGTCGCCCATACGAAGGCGCACCAGGCACGGCGTCGGCCGAAACCGTTGAAGCTCGTCGAGGACGAGGGGCTCTGCCGGCTGATCGGGGTGTGGATGGATGACGGGTGGAGCCCGAAACTGATCTCGGCGATGTTGGCCTTTTACTTCGCCGATGATCAGACTATGCAGGTGAGCCACGAGACGATCTACCAGGCGTTGTACGTTCAATCCCGCGGAAGTCTGCGGGCAGATCTGGCGGAGAAGCTCAGCCTCGCGCCCGGCCCTTGGCGATCCTGGTGGTCGCTGCCTTTCTGTTCGGGACGCTAGGACTCCTATCCGCGGCTCCGGCACGAGCATCCGACATGGCAGGACCCGTGCTTGTAAGTCAGTCCGTTACAACGGCGAACCTCAATCTCTACAACGGGCCGGCCACGATCTATATCACTATTCATCTGCGCGACGACACGGGAGTGCAAACGCCGACCATGATCGCCAGCTGGGTCAACCCCGATCCCTGGGCTTGGGGCGGTGGCCAGACCCAAGGCTTTGGCAGCATGAGGCTGGCTTCCGGAACCATGAAGGACGGCGTCTGGAAACACACCATAACCATTCCGCAGGGGGCTGCGACCGGGCAGTGGGCAGTGAAGCTCTACCCTCTGGATGACACTTGGGGAAACAATTCCACGTTTTTCCAGACCCTAAAAACTGTCACAGTTACCGATGAAGTTCCTCCGACCGAAGTGACCCCGGCCGCGGTGACCTTCACTGACAAGGACGGCACGACGGGCGATACCTACACGATCCCCACGAAGACCGGAATCCAGTACCTCGTCGACGGCAAGGTTGTATCCGCCGGTACGTACACGGGAGCAGGCAAAGTAACGGTAACCGCAAAGGCGCGGACGGGCTATGTGCTGGCCCCGAATGCCCTCTCCTCCTGGACATTGACATTCAAGGGCCTTCTGGCGGGGTCGACGCCGACTATCTCCGGTATTGGGCAGGTCGGCTCCGCCCTCACGGCCAACACCGGCAGCTGGGGCCCTTCCCCAGTCACCCTCGGATACCAGTGGTACCGCTCGGGGGTTGCCATCGCCACCGCCAATGCAGGCACGTACACCCTGGCCGGAGCAGATGCCGGAAGCACCATCACCGTAAGCGTCACCGGCTCCAAGCCTGGCTATTCGACGGTGACCAAAAAGTCGGCACCCACTGCAGAAATTGCCAAGGGCTCGTTTGCCGCCCCGGCACCCACAATCGTCGGCACGCTCCAGGTCGCACAGCCGCTCACGGCGACTCCGGGCAATTGGGCACCGTCGCCGGCATCGTTCCGATACCAGTGGTACCGTGCCGGCGTAACCATCGTGGGCGCAACCGCCGCCACGTACACCCCCACCGCTTCCGACGTCGCGGCGACCTTGAGTGTCAAGGTGACGGGGTCCAAGTCCGGTTACAGCACCATCTCCAAAACGTCCGCCCCGACAACGGCTGTAGCCAAGGGTTCACTCACCCGGTCCACTCCTACGGTCACTGGGACCCCAATGGTCGGGAGCGCTCTCACGGCCGCCCCCGGAACCTGGGGACCGGGCGCAGTCACGCTCCGATACCAGTGGTACCGCTCCGGTGCCATCATCATCGGCGCCAATGCCGCCACCTACACTCCCGCGGCGGAGGACCTGGGCGCGATTCTCACGGTAAAAGTCACTGGATCCAAGACCGGCTTCACCACCTTCTCCCGAACCTCAGCCCCAACAGCAGCGGTGGTCAGGGGTTCGCTGATCAGGGCCACGCCCACCATCACCGGAACCGCCAAGGTCGGGTCTACCCTCACCGCCAACCCCGGAACTTGGGGGCCCTCGCCAGTCACACTCCGGTACCAGTGGTACCGCTCCGGCGTTGCGATCACCGGGGGCAACGCGGCAACCTTTAAACCCACCGCATCCGACGCCGCGAAGACTCTCACCGTCAAGGTCACCGGGTCCAAGTCCGGTTTCACGGCAGTGTCCCGAACCTCTGCCCCAACAGCAGCCGTTGCTAAATAGACGGCCGGCCTGAGAGACGGATCGCACTCGCGACCGTCTGAATGACGACGGAAACCCCGCCAGCGACTGCTGACGGGGTTTCCTTGTTTAGATCGAAGCGGCCAGGTGCCGGTCACCCGCCATAGACGTCACGCAAGCAACCTGAGCGGAGTCAAGGAAGTTCTGTTCGCCCGCGAAACGAATTAGCACGCACCTTCAGGTCGTCCTGAAGGTCCCTGGCACGGGCACCGACTCAGCCCTACAACAGCCGCCGCTGCCGGAACATCGGGAACGCCTCCCGAACCCGAGCCACCGTCTCAAGGGAGATGTCCGCTGCCCGGACACCGGCCTCGAGGCCAGATCGGCCTCAACAACTCCCATCGGATCCACCAGAATGCTCCGGCCCACCGAGACCCGCGGCGCCTGGCACACCCCAGCCACGTACACGCTGTTCTCGATGGCGCGCCGCGTTCAGCGCCAGCCACTGCTCGGTCTTGTGGTGCCCGACACCCACGACGAGCAGACCAGCAGGACCTGGGCGCCGGCGTCGGCCAGTGACCTGGCCAGTCCCGGGAACCGCAAGTCGTAGCAGGTCATGAGGCCGTAGCTGACTCCGCCGGACTCAAACACCACCGGACTAGTGGACGGACCCGGCTTGATGAATGTCGATTCGCCGAAGCCCTGGGCTTCGAAGAGGTGGCTGTTCCGGTAGAAGAGCCGGGCGCCGTCGGGCCCGAAGGCCATCAGGGTGTTGTAGGCCTTGCCCGGCTCTTCCGAGGTTTCCACTCCAAGTCGGGGTCGACGTAACCGAACACTTTTTGAACAGCTAATTGAAACTCGCTGGTCGGGTATGCCGTCCGGTCCAGGAGCATTCAGCACTTGTATCGTCCGGCACCTCTAACGCCAAGGGCGCGCCCGGCCAGACCGGATGCGCCCTCCGCGTGCACCGAACCCGCGATGTGGGTTCAAAGCACCTGATTCAGTCGATGAGCACCGGGGCCTTGGCGCGCTCCGAGGCTTCGACACCGGGCAAAACCTTCCCGCTCCGGTGGTGAAGCCAGTTGGCCACCGCCAGAAGCGCTACGAGTGCGAAAGTGCTCAGGAGTTGGGGACGGGAATCCTCGCCGATGAAGCCCACCGTGAAGATCGCCGCGAGGATGAGCAGGCCAAAGCCCGTGAGCCACGGGAAGCCGGGCATCCGCAGGGGAAGCTCCGTTCCCTCGCGGTCGGCACGGAGGCGCAGCGCGAGCTGGGCGAGGAGCGCGGACGTCCACACCAGCAGGCACGTCGAACCCACGATGTTGAGCAGGACGGGAAGCACCTTCTCGGGGAAGGCCAGCTCCAGCACAACCGTGACAACACCGAAGGCAACGCTGGCCAGGACTGCGACAACCGGAACTCGGGCCTTGGACACCGAGGCAAGCAGGCGTGGTGCTTCACCCCGCTCCGCGAGGGAGTACGCCATCCGTGACGCACCATAGAGGTTGGCGTTGAGGGCAGACAGCAGCGCTGCGACGGCCACCAGGGTGATGGCAGTGGCCGCACCGGGCATGCCGGCGGCATCCAACACCGCGGCGAACGGGCTCTTCAGCCCCGCCGAACCCACCGGGACCACAGCCGCGATCACGAAGATCGCACCGATGTAGAAGACCAGGATGCGCCACAGCACCGTGCGGACTGCCTTCTTCACACTGCGGGCCGGCTCCGCGGTTTCAGCTGCCGCCACGGAGACGATCTCGGTGCCGCCGAACGCGAATGCCACCACAAACAGGGCTGTGGCAATCCCGGCAAAACCGCTGGGTGCGAAGCCGGCACCCGTGAAATTGGACAGGCCCGGTGACTGGACGCCCGGCAGCCAGCCGAAGAGCAGGGCAGCGCCCACCAGGAGGAACCCGACGATTGCCGCCACCTTGAGCAGAGCGAACCAGAACTCGAACTCGCCGAAGTTCTTCACGCTGGTGAGGTTCACAGCGGTGAGCACCACGATGAACACGAAGGCCATCAGCCACACCGGCAGGGCCGGGAAAATGGTGGCCAGCAGGCCTGCCGCACCGAGTGCTTCGGCTGCGATGACCACCACCAGCTGCAGCCACCAGAGCCAGCCCACGGTGGCACCGGCCACCGGCCCGTAGGCCTTGGCGGTATAGACGGAGAAGGCGCCGCTGTCCGGGTTGGCGGCGGCCATCTCGCCGAGGGCCCACATCACCAGGATGATGAGGGTGCCGGCCACGAGGTAGGAGATCAGCACCGCCGGGCCGGCGGCCTGGATGCCGGCGCCGGAGCCGATGAACAGGCCCGCGCCGATGGCGCTTCCGAGCCCCATCATGGTGAGCTGTCGGGGTTTGAGCGCGGCGCCAAGTGGGCGGGCAGACGTCTTTGTCTGTTGTTCCATGGGGAGTCCTCTGGTTGTAGGCGGAACGGATTGGTGCGAAAGGTTAGTCGATGGCCGAGGCCGCGTGCGCTTCCAAAACCCGGAGCACGCGATCGTTGGAGGCGGGGCCGGCAACGGTGATCCGCACGCCGTCCCCCTGGTAAGCCCGGACCAGGATGCCCGCGCGGTCAAACGCGGCCACCAGCCTCGCCTGGAGCAGCTCATCCGCACGGATCCACAGAAAGTTGCCCTGGCTCGCCTGCAGTTTCCAGCCCTGCGCTTCCAGCTGCGCGGCCATCCGGGCGCGCTCCTGCTTGACGGCGGTCACCCGCGCTTCCATCTCCTCCCCGGCGTCCAGCGACGCGATGGCGGCCTTCTGGGCCAGCGCGCTCACCGAAAAGGGAAGGGCGGTCCGGCGCAGTCCCTCAGCAATATCGGGCGCCGCCACGGCGTATCCCACGCGCAGGCCGGCGAGTCCGTACGCCTTCGAGAAGGTGCGCAGGATGCAGACGTTCGGGTACTGGCGGTAGAGCGCCAGGGAATCGGGGCCGCTGCCCGCTTCGGCGTATTCCACGTAGGCCTCGTCGATCACCACAAGGATGTCGGAGCGGACGGACCGCAGGAAGGCCTCGACGCGCTCGTGGCTGATCGGTACGCCGGTGGGATTGTTGGGGGTGCAGAGCAGGATCACCTTCGTGCGGGCAGTGACGGCCGCGGCCATGGCGTCAAGGTCGTGCCCCTCAGCGCCGTCCAGGGGGATGCGGACCGGCTGGGCGCCTGCCAGCTCAACCAGGATGGGGTAGGCCTCGAAGGAGCGCCAGGCGAAGATCACTTCATCCCCGGCGTCGCACAGTCCGGTGATGATCTGCTGGAGGACGCCGACGCTGCCGGGTCCCACCGCCACCTCTCCGGCTGTGACGCCGAGGTGGCGGGCAATCCGTTCACGGAGTTCGACGGCGGCACTGTCAGGGTAGCGATTCATGGTGCCGGCCGCTGCGGCCACCGCTGCGGCAGCAGCGGGCAGTGGCTCGTAGTGGCTTTCGTTGCTGGCGAGGGCTGCGATGTCCGTGCCGGCGCTGCGCCGCCCCGGGACGTAGGGCGGGAGGCCGGCCACCGCGCCACGAAGGGTGGGGAGCGCGGTGTCCGGTGCGGTTAGGAGCTGATCACGGGTCATGAAGACCGATCATGATTGTGACCCCGCCCACAATGCAAGATACCCTCGACGCATTGGGACTTCTGCTCAACTTTAACAGTCTGTGGTGAAAATATGACCATCCCGAACCCCCGCGCCCTGGATTCCCTCGACGGCAGGATCATCCTGGCCCTCGACAAGGACCCGGAAGCCAGTGCCTTGGCACTCTCGCGGACACTCGGCGTCGCACGGAACACGGTCCACGCCCGGCTGGGACGGCTCGAGCGCAGCGGCACCCTCCGCTCCTTCAGCCGGAGGCTGGATCCGGCCGCACTTGGCTATGACCTGATGGCTTTCCTCTCACTGTCCATCAGCCAGACGCGGACAGGCGCGGTGGAAGACGGACTCGCCGCGATCCCGGAGGTCATCGAGGTGCACGCCACCACCGGGGACGCGGACCTCATGGCCAAGGTGGTGGCCCGCAGTACGGCCGATCTCTACCGCATCACCAACGAGATCCTGGAAATCGAGGGGATCCAACGGACCAGCACGGCCATTTCTGTGCTGGAACTCATGCCACCCCGCTACGACGGCCTTCTGAGCCGGCTCTCCGAGCAGGAATCCCGCCCTTCGAAGTAAATCCAGGTGACGCACGCCACAAGTAGGCATATTTTCAGTTGCGACCGCCCACTCCTGCCAAATATCCCAGTCAAAATCGCCTCTCTTGCCTATCTGTGAACCAGGCCACAAGATTCCTGCATGACTTCACTTACCGTCTCAGGCCGCGTGGCGCAGGTTCTCAGCAGCTATCTCAGCGATGTCTTCGGCGTGATGGGCAACGGAAACGTCTACTTCCTGGACGCCGCGGAAAAGCTGGGCCTCCGCTTCTCCCCCGTCCGCCATGAGGGCGCCGCCATCGCCGCGGCCGACGCCTACTACCGGACGTCAGGACGCCTCGCAGCGGGCACCACCACGTATGGCCCCGGCTACACCAATGCACTCACCGCCCTCGCAGAGGCGGTCCAGGCGCAAATCCCCGTGGTACTGGTCACCGGGGACGCTCCGAGCACCGGCGCCCGGCCCCAGGACGTGGACCAGGCAGCCATCGCCGCGGGCCTCGGCGCCGCGACCTTCACCGTCACCCGCGACGCCGCCGGCTCCATCACGCAGCAGGCGGTGGAATACGCGCTCACCAAGCGCACCGCCGTCGTCATTGCCATTCCCTACGACCTCGTGGCACTCGAGGCGGCCGACGAGGAACTTCCGGCGCCGCTGGCACCGGCGGTGAGTGACGACGTCGACGGCAGCCTGGGGCAGGTAGCCCGCCTGCTCGCCGGGGCGAAGCGGCCGCTGATCATCGCCGGCCGCGGCGCACATCTCGCCGGCGCCGGCGCGGAGCTCCGGGAGCTCGCCGACCGCCTCGGCGCGCTCACCGCCGGAACCGCCCTGGCTCTCAACCTCCTCCAGGGCGACGGGTATCTCGGCGTGGCGGGCGGCTTCGGCACGGACACCGCGGCCGGGCTCATGGGTGAGGCCGATGTGGTCCTCGTGGCCGGGGCAAGCCTGAGCCCCTTCACCATGCGGTTCGGGCACCTGCTCGGCCCGGACAGCACGGTCATCCAGATCGACGCCGCCCTGCAGCCGACGCACCCCCGGGTGGACACGTTCGTCAGTGCGGACGTGAAGTCTGCCGCGGGACGCGTCCTGACGATGCTGGATGGCCCGGCCTCGCCGGACGCCAGCCCCGCAGAAGCCTGGCGCGCGGAAGCCCGCAGGCGCCTGACCGAGGGACCGGCCCACCATCCAGGCTCAGCGGAGACGCCGGACGGCCGGCTGGACCCGCGCTCCCTTGCCACGGCACTGGATGCGGTGCTGCCGGAGCCCCGCACGGTGGTCCAGGACGGAGGGCACTTCGTCGGCTGGGCACCCATGTACTGGAACATTCCGAGGCCCCAGGACCTGGTCATGGTGGGCACGGCCTTCCAGACCATCGGTCTGGGCCTTGCCAGCGCCGTCGGGGCAGCCCGCGCGGTGGAGGACGGCCGCACCCTGGTGCTGGCCTCCGGCGACGGGGGTTTCCTGATGGGCCTGTCCGACCTCGAATCGCTGATTGGGGCGGCCAGCAGCGCCGTCGTGGTGATCTACAACGATGCCGCCTACGGAGCCGAAATCCACCAGTACGGCTCCCAGGGCCTGACCGAAAAGCCCATGCTGATCCCCGAGGTGGACTTCAGCGGCATCGCCCGCGCGCTCGGTGCCGAGTCAGCGATCATCCGCTCGCTGGCGGACCTTTCCGCGCTCCAGGACTGGATCGACGCCGGCGCCAGGGGAACCTTCGTGGCCGACTGCCGGATCACGTCGAGCGTCCGGGCCCCGTGGCTGAGCGAGTGGATGAAGGCCAAGCAGGAGGCGAAGACGGCGGTGGCGGGCTAACCCTGGCGGCGGCGGGACCTCGCAGACTACGCCGTTGGTTCACTGTTCCGGGCGGCTGACACAAAATGGGGCAGTTGCCCCATGCCCTTGCTGCGGCCCGGTCATAGGCTCGGGTCATAGAGAAAAGGAGGCGGCAATGACCATCTACCAGCCGCAGTCATCAGCAGAGGCAACGCCGAAACTTGCCGAACTTCCGGAAGACGCTGCCGAGCATTTCGCCGGCTACGCCGTCCTGGGGCTACCTTTTACCAGCGGTCACTACCTGGCCTTCCGGGATTTTCCCGTGAGCTCCGTTGGCCCCGGCTACCGCTCCGTCTGGCACCGCACGCCCGGCGGCCGGTGGACCATCTACGCCAACGCCGCGCCCGAGCTCAGCTGCGCCCGGTACTTCGGGACGGCCGTCCACCATACGGTGGAGACCGACGTCGACATCCAGTGGAGCGGGCCGTTCACCGCCGTGATCACGGTTCCAGGCGTTGTTGACTGGCGCCTGCAGTTGGGCACATCCGCGGCCACCACGATGCTGACCGCCATGGCCGTACAGATGCCGGAAAGCCTGTGGCGAAACGAGCTGGTGCTCCGGGCCATGGGAGCATTCGCCGGTCCGCTGCTCGGCGCGGGCAGAATGAAAGTCTCGGGTGTGGTGCCCAACGGCCAGACGTTCCAGGCCCAGCCGCGGCAGTTGTGGCTTGTGACGGATTCCCAGGCCACCATCCGGGGTGAGGACGCGGGAGTTCCGGGCGCACTGCCTGTACAGGACCACCTGGCGGACTTCTGGCTTCCGCAACGTGGACTGTTCGGAGCCCAGGTGGGCGTTAGGTTCCCGTCCACGGCCCATCCCGCCGGACCAGGTCTTGCCCAGGCCCGGACCGGGAAGAACCAGGCGGCATAACGGCCGCCGCGTGATCCCTACTGCCTTGGCTGACGGCTTCCTAGAATGGCAGGTGTGAAGCAGTCATCGGCTGACCCCCGCCGCAGCGAAGTCCTGGCCGCACTGTCGCTCGCCATTGACCTGGGGCTGGGGCAACCGATGGAGCACATGCTGCGGGCGTCCCTGCTGGCGTTACGGATCGCGGGGGCGGCCGGCGTTGACGCCGCCGGCCAGGGCAGGATCTACTACGCCAACCAGCTGGCTTGGATCGGCTGCCACGCGGATTCCTTTGAACTCGCCGCACTGTTCACGGACGATATCGCCTTCCGCGCCGACTACTACAACCGCGACCAGCATGGCCTGCCCATGTATGCCGGCATGTTCAGCCACGCCGGCGCCGGCCTCCCGCCGCTCGCCCGCGTTGCCTACTGGACGCGTTTCGCTGCGACGGGCAGCGGGGCGGTGCGGACCATGATTGCCTCGCACTGCGTCTCCGCCGGGGTGTTGGCCAGCAGTGTAGGGCTCGACGACGGCGTGGCAGGACTGCTCACCCACACCTTCGAGCGGTGGGACGGCAAGGGCCTGCCGGAGGGTGTGGCGGGGCCGGAAATTCCGCTGGAGATGCGGATCATGCATCTCGCGGATACGGCCGAGGTCTTCCTGCGGAGGGAGGGCGTGGCCGGTGCGGTGGCCATGGTGCGGGCGCGCCGCGGCAGCCAGTTCGATCCAGCATTGGCCGGGCTGTTCATCGATCAGGCCGAGGCACTCACCGAAGGGCTCCTCGACGTCGACTGCTGGCAGGCCGCCCTGGACCTGGCTCCCAATGACGCTCCCCTGTCCGACCACGAGCTGGATGCGGTGCTGCGAGCGATCGGCGACTTCGCGGACCTCAAGTCTCCCTACACGGCAGGTCACTCCCGTGCAGTAGCGGCCCTCGCCGCCGCCGCGGGCGAGGAGCATGGGCTACCGGCCGACGACGTCACGGAGCTCCGCCGTGCAGGATGGGTACACGACCTGGGCCGGCTGGGGGTGTCCAACCAGGTGTGGGATAAGAAGGAGCCCCTCTCCGGGCTGGACCTGGAACGTATCCGAATGCATCCGTATCTGGGAGAGCGGATCCTCAGCCGCGTTCCCGGGCTGAAGGGCGAGGCGGCCCTCACCGGCTCACACCACGAGCGGCTCGACGGGTCCGGCTATCCGCGAGGGATTGGCGGAACGGAGCTGGGGATAAAGCAGCGGATCTTGGCGGCTGCGGACTCCTACCAAGCCTCCCTGGAGCCACGCCCGCACCGGCCCGTGCTCGCGCCGGCTGATGCGGCTGCCAGGCTCCGGCAGGAGGTTTCAGCCGGCAGGCTCGCCGCGGAAGCTGTGGAGGCAGTGCTCGTGGCGGCCGGCCAGCGGCCCCGCCGTCCGCATGCCCCAGCGGGTGGACTCACACCGCGGGAAGTGGAGATCCTCAGCATGCTGTGCCGCGGTATGACACCGGCCGAGATCGCCGGCGCTCTGTTTCTCGCCCGGAAGACCGTCCGCAACCATGTGGAGCACATCTACACCAAGATCGGTGCAACCAACCGGGTGGGTGCCACTTTGTTCGCGATCAGGAACGGCCTGACCGAGTACGGGAGCGGGGCCAGGTAGCGGTTCCGTCCCTGACCGCGCAGCCGCGTCGTCAGGAAATTGGGACTATCGGGGAACGAGCCGCCACAGCGACGTGACCTCGGCCGTGCGCGCCTCGAACAGGGGATCGTCGCGGTCCGATGCCTTCGGATGCGTTGGCTTGGTGTCCAGCCGTTCCACCACCTTCAGCCCTGCCGCCGTGATGGCGGCCAGCAGATCCTCACGCGTCCGCAGGCCAAGGTGTTCGGCCAGGTCGGAGAGGACAAGCCAGCCCTCACCGCCCGGTTCCAGATGGTCGGAGAGTCCGTTCAGGAAGCGGAACAGCATCCTGCTCCCGGGGTCGTAGACGGCGTTGTCCAGGGTGGAATGCGGCGTGGCCGGAATCCATGGAGGGTTGCACACGACAAGCGGTGCCCGCCCGGGCGGGAACATGTCGGTCAGGACGGCCTCGGCACGGTCCTGGACGCCGAGGTTCCGGAAATTCTCAGCGGCGCAGGCGATTGCGCGCGGTTCATTGTCCGTCGCCACCACTCGGTGGACGCCACGGCGCGCGAGGACGGCAGCGAGCACCCCAGTGCCGGTTCCGACGTCGAACGCCAGCGTGTCAGAGGGAAGCGCAGCGGCGGCCACGAGATCCACATACTCGCTCCGGGTGGGGAAGAACGTGCCATAGTGCGGGTGGATGCGGCCCTGCAGGGCATCGACGTAGACACCATTACGTCGCCACTCGTGGGCGCCAATGGCCCCGACAAGCTCATACAGGGACACAACGGAAGGTTCGCCGATATCACCGTACGCTTCAGCGGCGGCCTGCCGGATGTCCGGTGCGCGGCGCAGCGGCACCACCAGGCCCGGATCAAGAGGTATCAGCAGCAGGCCGAGAACGCGTGCGCGATGCGAGCGGGACTGGCGGTGCCGATAGAACTTATCGGCCGGAATTGCTGCGGTTTCCTTCTTTCCGGCGCCTATCCGCCGGTCCAGGGCGTTGAGGATCTGCCGTGCGTTGTGGAAGTCACCGTGCCAGAGCATCGCGATCCCCTGTGACGCCATCCGGTTCGCATCATCGGCCGTAAGAGAGTCGGAGACCACTTCGATGCGCGTCGGCGCCGGTCTGCCGTTCGCCGAACGCCATCGCGCCGTCATGCTGTCACCAGCCTCGGCCCAGGTCACGACGGCGGGATCATCCACCGCAACTCCGCGTGAGGGCTTGAGGACCGACGTCGGGATTCCCACGGGAGCTGGCGTGTCCGTAGTGATAAAGATCCATTCCAAGCGTCAGAGGAGCCGATCGGCGACTGACGATTGCGGCGGTGATTCCACGACGTGGATGGCTGCGGCCCAGGATTCCGGACCGTCATCCGGCCGCGAACCGAGCGTGGTTGATGGCCGCTGTAGCCATTCAACCTGCCTTGTCAGGATACAGGTGTGCCGTGGCCGCCGTCCCGCCGCCCGCCTACTATTTGGCTTTTCCGGGCAGATTTGCACGCTCGTTACAGGACTCAGTCTGACTGCAGCCGACGCTGCCGGAACATCGGGAACAACTCCCGTACCCGGTCCACCGTCTCAAGCGAGACATCCACGGCCCCCACGCCAGGCTCCAGCCCGAGGTCCGCCTCAACCACTCCCATAGGATCCACCAGAATGCTGCGGCCCACGGAGACCGGCGGGGCCTGGCACACTCCAGCGACGTACACGCTGTTCTCGATGGCACGCGCCGCGTTCAATGCCAGCCACTGCTCGGTCTTGTGGGTGCCCGGCACCCAGGACGAGCAGACCAGCAGGACCTGGGCGCCGGCGTCGGCAAGCGACCTGGCCAGCTCCGGAAACCGCAGGTCGTAACAGGTCATGAGCCCGAAGTTCGCTCCCCCGCACTCGAACACCACCGGATCAGTGGACGGGCCCGCATTGACGAACGTCGATTCCCCGAAGCCCTGGGCGTCGAAGAGGTGGATTTTCCGGTAGAAGGCGAGCCGGGCGCCGTCGGGTCCGAAAGCCACCAGGGTGTTGTATGCCTTGCCCGGTTCGTCCGCGGTTTCCACCACGCCCGCCACCAGCGCGATGCGGTGGCGGCGGGCGGTGTTGGCGAGCTCCTGGCACAGCATGGCCGAGTCCGCGGACTGGTCCGGCTACCACCAAGCTGACGAGCAGTTCCACCAACTCGTGGGCACCGCGTCGGGGCTGGGTACCGCCGTCGAGGCGTATCACGAGACGCTGGCGGAGCTCTATGCCTACTTCATCCCCTACCCCATCGAGCTGCTGCACAAATCCAACTGCGACCACGTCGCACTGGTGGCAGCCCTGCGTGCCGGAAATGTCCAGGAAGCCGTGGAAGTCTCACGCAAGCACGTGGACATCCTGCACCGGACGATGTTCATGGGCCTTACGGACGACGGGGCCGGCTCCGCTTCTGAGAGATGAACGCCGGCGGGCGCATAGACGAAGCAGTCACCCTGACCGATCCCATCGACGAGGTCTGGGTCGCGCCAGCCCCGCACCTTGCCGCCCCTTAACCCCGGCGGTAGCCTGAAAAACAGATGACGGGCAGGCCTCCCACCACCGGTTCCGAGAGTGCCGGCCCCCAGGCTCAGACCCGCCACCGGGAACGGGGAGATGCGATGTCTACACTCGCACACAGCCGGGAAGCCTACGCCGAACGGCGCTGGACGGACGCCGTCGGGCAGTACACCTCTGCCGACCACGACGCCGAACTTCCGGCCAGCGACCTGGAACAGCTGGCCACCTCCGTCATCCTCACCGGCCGCGGCTCCGAGGGAGTGGACATCCTGGCCCGGGCGCACCTGAAGTACCTCGCCGACGGCGACTACCCCTCCGCCGTCCGCTGCGCTGCCTGGACCGGGATGAACCTCATCCTGCTGGGCGAACCGGCCCGCAGCGCCGGCTGGCTCGCCCGCGCCCACCGGATCGTCGACGACCTGCCCGAGCCCTGCCCCTGCGAGGGCCTGCTGTCGATCCCTGCCGGGCTGGACGCTCTCTACCAAGGCAACGGCGCCACCGCCGCGGAAGCCTTCACCCGGGCCGCCCACCTCGGACGGGCACGCGGCGACGCTGACTCGGCAGCCCTCGGTACGCTGGGCCTCGGGCAGGCAAAGATCTTGCTGGGCGAGTTCGACGGCGGTTTGGCCCTGCTTGACGAAGCCATGGTCGCCGTCACCGTCGGGGAAATCTCCCCCATCCCCGCCGGGATCATCTACTGCGCAATGATCGAAACCTGCCATCTGGCCTTTGACCTGCGCCGCGCCCACGAGTGGACGCGGGCGCTGGACAGGTGGTGTGACTCGCAACAGAACGTGGTGGCCTTCAGCGGCCAGTGCCAGATGCACCGGGCCGAGCTGTACCGGCTGCACGGTGCCTGGACCGAGGCGATCGACGCTGCCAAAACCGCGCAGGACCTCGCCTTCCACGGCGACCATATGGCCACCTACGGCGGCTTCTACGAACAGGGCGAAATCCACCGGCTCCGGGGGGACTTCGACGCCGCCGAGGCCTCCTACCTGCACGCCCAGGAGACGGGTTTCCCGCCGCAGCCCGGGCTGGCGCTCCTACGCCTGGCCCAAGGCAGGCCTGACCAGGCCCAATCCCTGCTCCGGCAGGCCATGGACGGTGCCGCCCCCGACTACCGGCGCGGGATGCTCGCCGCCCGGGTGGAGATCGAAGTGGCAGCAGGCGACACTCTGGCAGCACGCACCGCCATGGAGGAGCTGGCCTCGCTGTGCGCCTCGATCGACAAGCCCATGCTGCACGCCCTCGCCGAGCAGTCGGAGGCCTCTGTCCTGTTCCACGAGGGCGACCCCGCGGCTGCCTTGGTCCTGGTCCGCCGCGCGTGGTCGCGCTGGCTCAGCCTCGATGCACCGTTCGAAGCGGCCCGCTGCCGCGCCCTCATGGCCGGGCTGTACACCGCGCTCGGCGATGAGGAGTCCGCCCAGCTGGAGCGTGAGGCAGCCCGGGCAGTATTCTCCGAGCTGGGCGCCGCGCCGGCGCTATCGGAGCTTGAGCAGTCGGCGCCCGCTGCGCCGGATGCGCGGATCGCCCCGGCGCCACCCACCGGGAACGACGCTCATCACGCCGCCGACGCCGGGCCGCTCACCGCCCGTGAAACCGAGGTGGTCCAGCTCGTCTCCGCCGGACTGAGCAACCGGAACATCGCTGCCGAACTGTTCATCAGCGAAAAAACGGTGGCCCGGCACCTGAGCAATATCTTCACCAAGTTGGGCCTGACCTCCCGGGCCGCGGTCACGGCCTACGCCTACCAGCACGGACTCGCCCGACCTCCCTCCCTGCATAAAATTACCCATTTCCCGCACGCCGGATTTCTCCCACGGCAGACGGGAAATGGGTGATTCGCCCGATTCGCCGCGACGCGACGAAAAATAGCGTTAATGGCATGAACGTTTCAGTGCTCGCAGGAATGGATTCCATCGGTATCTTCGCGGTGGGCTATCTGCCCATGCTGCTCAAGGCCCTGCTGGTACCTGCGCTTCCAGAGCGTTCATAAGCACCCAACTGCAGATGCAGCACCAAGGAGGCACCACCATGAACACCACCCCAGCAACTGACACCCACGGCGCCGTCGGTACTGCCGCCGTCGACACCGTCATCATCGGTGCCGGACAGTCCGGCCTGGCGCTGGGCTACTACTTGGCGCAGCAGCACCGGAACTTTGTCATTCTCGACGCCGGCACACGGGTTGGCGACGCGTGGCGGAGCCGCTGGGACTCGCTGCGCCTGTTCACCCCCGCAAAGTACAACGGTCTGCCCGGCCGGCCCTTCCCCGGCGACCGCCTCGCCTTCCCCACCAAGGACGAGCAGGCGGACTATCTGGAGGACTATGCCTCCCGGTTCCACCTGCCGGTCCGGCCCAACACGGCCGTCACCCGGCTGAGCCACGACGGGCAGCGGTTCCATGTCACGGCCGGGACGCAGCACTGGACGGCGGCGAACGTTGTCTTCGCCACCGGCGCCTGTCAGCTGCCCAAGACGCCGGGCTTTGCGGCGGAACTGTCGTCCGACGTCGTGCAGCTCCACTCCCACAGCTACAAGAACCTTGCACAGCTCAAGCCCGGTCCCGTCCTGGTGGTGGGGGTGGGGAACTCCGGGGCGGAGATTGCCCTGGAGACCAGCCGCACGCATGAAACCTGGCTGGCCGGCAGGCCGAGTGCCGAGATTCCGTTCCGGCACGGCCGGACCGCGGCCCGCTTCTTTCTCCCGGTGGTCCACTTCGCCGGGATGCACGTGCTGAACACCAACACGCCGGTCGGACGCAAGGTGCTGCCCAAGATGGCGGGCAAGGCGTCGCCGTTGATCCGCACCAAGCTCGCGGAGCTGGGCGCCGCCGGCGTCCACCTGGTGCCACGGGTCACCGGAGTCCAGGACGGCGAAGTAATACTCGACGGCGGGCAGCGCATTCCTGTGGCAAACGTCATCTGGTGCACAGGCTTCACCGAGGCCTACCCGTGGCTGGACATCCCGGCACTGCCCGCGGACTGGCGGGAGCAGCAGCACCGCGGGATCGTGGATGCCCTGCCGGGCCTGTACCTGCTGGGGAAGGATCTCATCTTCTCAGCGGCATCGGAAACCCTCCCGGGCGTGTGCCGGGACGCCAAATACCTGGCGAAGCGGCTGGCCGCCACCCGGGCTCCGCAGCATGCAGCGGAGGTCCAGAGCGGGCTGGCGGCATAAGCCAGTTGTCGGGATGTCGTTGTCGAAATCAAGGCCGGGGACAATCTCGCCATTGTCAGGTAGTGAGTGGCGGCCCGACGATCTCGATGTTGTGGCGTGCAGCGATCGCGGTTAGTGCCGCGCCGTCGATGGGTTTGGGGTCCGGCAGTTCCCTGCGCGCTGCCGGCTCTCCTACCTCGGCGGCGAAGGTTTCAAAGCCCGCCGGGACCGTGATCACGAGGGAGCGAAAGGACTCTTCGGGCCCGGCAAGAAATGTGTGGGTGGAACCTTGGGGAAGAAAGACGAAATCGCCCTTTTGCACGGTGAAGCGCTGTCCGTCGCTCTCGAACAGAGCCGTGCCCGAAATAATGTAGAAGGATTCATCCTCAACCAGATGCCGGTGCATCGGTGGCGCGTAGCCAGCCGGATGCAGAATCTCCGTAATGGTCAGCCGCTGCTTCGTCTCCGGGCCACCTGCCTTAACCAAGACCAATGCATTCGTGAACCACAGGGCGGTCCCCTCGTCGGCTGCAAGTTTGTACGCCCTGCCCTGCACGAGGGTGGCCGGCGCGGTCGTTTCATCGATCCTGTCCATGACGCTCCTCAGCTTGGAAGTGCCTGCAATGCTACTCAGGATCCCGATCCGATCAATGCCGTGCAGCTTACTGGCGTCCACACCCACCACAGGCTGGAACCGACATAACACCGGCGGGACCAAACCTCCGATGAATCCCGGTCTCCCAGATGGGCTGCCAGCCAGGCACCAGGTCAGCCACCACCCCTGCGAGAGTCAACGCGGCACGTTGCCGCCTCCTAACCCCCGCGCCAGCGGGTGGACCGCTCCCGCATAGAAATGACACTGCCACGCCGAGCTGACCCCGGCCACTACCCGTGGGTGACAGCAGCGCCCACCAGACCGAACAGCGTCCCGGCCGCCAATGCAAGGAGGGCACGCTTCCTGGTGGGATACAGCCAGCGCACTGCGAACACGGCCACTGCCATGATGACCCCGTTGACGACGCTCAGGATCACCGCGACCCATTCGGTGCCGGTGGCCACGCCGAAACCTCCCCCACTGCAGCCGCTGATCCCGCACCAGGCAAAACTCGCCACCATCCACTGCGGAAGACTCAGCAAAACTGCCAGCGGCACGGTCCACCAGAGCTTTCTTGCGTCCGGGGTTACCCCGCGAAGTTTCACGTCCGGGTAATGAGGCGAGGCGCCGGGCATGCCGGCGGCCGGCACCGTTGCGCGCTTCCGGGTGCTGAGGACAATCCTTCGGAAGACACCCGCGTTGACCACCGCCAGGAGGACGTATCCCGAATAGTAGAGGACAGTAATCAGGCTCAATTCACCCCCGGACCCGAAAGTGCCGATGATGAAATAGCCAACCGAAACGGGCAGTGTCAGAACCACCATGACGAGCAGCAGGCCCTCCTTGAACCTGGCATCCAGGGCCAGTTCGAAGCCTGCGGTAAGCAGCGCGGCGACAACAACGGCAACCACCACCGACAAATAGGCGACGACGGCGGTTCTGACCCAGCGCGGCAGCGAACTTTCATTCGGCCGAGATCCCCTCATCACAACGCTCCCCCTTGACGTCGTTCCGGCCCACTCTGCGCGCGCGAACCGATACAGCCGGCACACCCACGGGCTGCGGCACTTTGATGGTCGCACGCTAGGCACCCAAAGTGCTCGCCATCTGCCTCGGGGAGGTCTGCGAGCAGCTGGGTAACCCGCCTGCCGGGGGCAATCCTGCGGGCCCGTTGCCCCGACCGTATGGCTGCTCCTCAAATAATGCCGCCTCTAAGATGAGGCATGGACTTCGAGGACACGCTCTGGACGGTTTTGGGGGCCGGGCTGGTTCTGCTGATGCTCGTTGACGTCTTTCGTACGCTGCTTTATCCGCACGGCTCCGGTCCCCTGGGCCGGGCGATCATGCGGGGATTCTGGCTTGTATCGAGAAAACTGCGGGGCCGGGGCTCCTTCATCGCAGCACCCTTGGCGATGGCCGCTGTCATTGGTGCCTGGGCAGGCTTGGCGGCCATCGGCTGGGCGCTGCTATACCTGCCCCATCTGACGGACGGCTTTGTTTACGGAGCCGGAGTTCCCCTGCGGGCCGACTTCGCCGAAGCCCTCTACATCTCGCTGGTCACTCTTTCCACCGTGGGGTTTGGCGATATCGTGGCAACGCAACCACTGCTCCGGCTGGTTGTCGCCCTTGAGGCCGTCACCGGATTCGGCCTGCTGACAGCAACGGTGACTTGGATCCTGCAGACTTTCCCTGCCCTGAACCGACGCCGGGCCCTTGCCCACCAGCTGAACCTGTTCAGGGAGGCTGCAGGTCCGGCAGGTGTATCGGCCATGGATCCCAGTCACGCTGCCGGCCTTTTGGAGGCAATTGCCGGAAACGTGGCTACGGTGAGCATAGACCTGCTTGCGTTCCACGAAACCTACTACTTCCGTGAAATTGAGCAGCGCGGCTCCCTCCCCGCCACGGTGGCCTACGCCCAGGAGCTGGCATCCCAGGCCCAGCGCAGCGAGAACCCTGAACTGCAGTTCGCCGGACGGATGCTCCATGCCGCGCTGGACGGACTCGCGGAGGTCCTCCGAGGCAAATTCGGCCATTCCGGAGCCACCTCTTCCGATGTGTTCGACAGCTACGAGCTGCACCACCGGCACCGGCGTCCGGGGGATCCGCACACGAACTAGCGTGCGGGTAGCCGCTACTGCGTACCCTGCCGTTCTGACCGCGCTCTTTGCCTTATCCAGCGCTGGTAGGCACGCTGAAACCGGCTCCCGCTTTGGKGGCGGGAGCCGGTTGTCTCCGGCTTAGTGGCCGGCGGCAACGATGCTTTGCGTCGTTGACCGGGGCCAGTCTACGGCCTACGCGCGCTGGGAGATGTTGAAGATGTTCCCCTCGCTGTCCAGGAACCAGGCTGCCTTCCCCCAGGATGCGGTGGCGACGCCGTTCTCCGTCTTCAGGCCGGGAAAATCGTAGTCTTCAAAGACGACGCCGCGGCCCCGCAGTTCTTCCATCTCGCGTTCGAGATTGTCCGTTTCCCAGCCTATCTGGGTGTTCTTCGCGGTCCCGGCATTCTCTGTCTGGTAAACGAGGAAGCGGGTTCCTTGGCCGCAGTTGTACATGACGCTGCCCTCTTCCATGGATTCGGAGGGTTCGATTCCCAGCTTGTCCCGGTAGTACTCCTTCGCCCTGTTAATGTCCCTCGCGGGGAGGACAGCGATGATGTTTGAATCCTTGAGCATGATGATTCCCTTCAGTGCATTGATGACCGCAGCGCTGGCGATGCTCCCCCCGGTTTCAGACCCCGGAATACCTGTCCGGAGCCCGTGACCGCCCCTGCGCCGAGCCGGGGCAGCCACCTGGGACTCTTCAACGCCGCGCCACCCATCACCAGCGTGAGGGGTCCCCGAAGTTATGTGGCCATTATGGACCGATTCGGTCTTGCGGAAACAGGGGTGACTGGCATTGGGCTGAAGGGACGCTCTTCGAACAGGGAGCTGCAAAGCGCACTTCCGCCGGTGGCCGCACAATGCCAGAGTGGAAGGATGAATGCGGAGTCCGTTAATGAGGCAACTGGGAACGAGCAAACTGGCGGCCTGGTCCTGAACCTGGAGTGCACGCTCGCCGCTCCCCCGGAAGAAATCTTCAGGATGCTGACGGAACCGGCCGAACTGGTGAAGTGGTGGGGTCCGCACGGCTTCATCATCCCTTCAGCCGAACTCAACCTCGCCGAAGGCGGCCGCTACCGATTCAGGATGACGCCACCGGACGGCGAACCGTTCCACCTCTCAGGCGAGTTCCTGGAGATCGATCCCCCTTGGCGACTGGTGTACACCTTCCGCTGGGAGGAACCGGCGCCGGACGACCGGGAGACCGTCGTCGACCTTTCACTCGGGAGTACCGGCACAGGCACGCGCCTGGTGCTCTCGCAGGGACCGTTCCTGACGGACGAACGCCTCGAACTGCACCGCAACGGATGGACCGAGTCGTTCGAGAAATTGCAGGCGGTCCTGGGTGGCGGCACCTAAGGAAGCCTGAGCCGCTGCGGAGTTCCTGCAGGGTGATGATCCGTCCGGCACACGAACGGTATTTCGCGTCTCCAGGCCCGTCACCCGGCTCGGTTTCCTCGTGTTCACCCCCGGTCCAGCTCCCCGCACACAACAGTCCATCTCACCTCCCTACGGTGGTCGGGTCGCCGGCACGACGCCGGTAACGTCACCCGGGAGGAACCATCACCATGCGCACACCCCTGACTGCCGTGGCCGCCGCCGCGCTCATCGCCTCGCTGGCGAGCCCCGCCGTCGCCGCTTCAAACCCCGAAGCCGGCTCGCCGTCGTCGAAGGCCGCCACAACAACGGCCGCAGAGGCAACAACGGCAATCAAGACCAACGAGGGCAACGGCTCCTTTGACCTGCAGGCGCACCGCGGCGGCCGCGGCGAGTGGACCGAGGAATCGCTGGCCGCGTTCGCCAACTCGCTGAAGCTCGGCGTGTCCACGCTGGAGCTGGACACCCACCTGACCACCGACGGCAAGGTGATCGTCTGGCATGACGACACCATCCAGGCGGACAAGTGCCGCGACACCGCGCCCGCGACTCCCGGCGACGCGCAGTACCCCTATGTCGGTGACCGGGTCGCCGAACTGTCGCTCGCGCAGATCAAGACCCTGGACTGCGGATTCACCCAGCTCAAGGGGTACCCGGAGCAGGACGTGATCGAGGGCAACCGGATCGCCGAGCTCAAGGACGTCTTCCAGCTGGTGCGCGACGCCGACGCCAAGAAGGTCCGCTTCAACATCGAAACCAAGGTGGAGGACGGGAAGTCCGGCGGCGAGGGCATGGTGGCCCTGACCAAGGCCGTGGTCACGGAGATCTACACCGCCGGCATGGCCGGGCGCAGCACCGTGCAGTCATTCGACTGGTCCTCGCTGAACCTGACCAAGAAGATCGCACCGCAACTGCCGCTGGTCGCCTTGTCCAGCGGCGACGCCTGGCTCGAGGTCGGCAAGCCCGGCGCCAGCCCCAACCTCGGCGGCATCGACATCGACACTTACGGCGGCTCGCTTGCCAAAGCCGCGGCAGCCCAGGGCTACGACGTCATCTCGCCCACCTTCAGCTCCGTCACGCCGGGCATGATCAAGGAAGCCCACGAGCTCGGCCTGCCGGTCATCCCCTGGACCGTCAACACCACGGCGGACATGACTCGCTTGATGGACCTCGGCGTGGACGGCATTATCAGTGACTACCCCACCCGTCTGCGCACCGTCATGGAAGAGCGCGGGCTGAAGCTGCCCAAGGCCGACCCGGCCAAGGTCTGATTCACTGATTTGCAGGCGCCCGCGTTCTGCTAACCACGCGAAAGCCGGCCCCCGCTTTGAAAACGGGGGCCGGTCCCTTCGGCTTCGTTGCCCCCGGCGATGCTTTGCGCCGTTGATCGGTGCCAGACTCCGGCCTACGCGCGCTGCGAGATGTTGATGATGTTGCCCTCGCTGTCCAGGAACCAGGCCGCCTTCCCCCAATCAGCGGTGGCAACGCCGTTCTCCGTCTTCAGGCGTGCCTGCAGGGGAATACCGCGATCAGTTCGCTTC
Source organism: Arthrobacter sp. P1_D12 (assembly GCF_056406175.1). NCBI lineage: Bacteria > Bacillati > Actinomycetota > Actinomycetes > Micrococcales > Micrococcaceae > Arthrobacter > Arthrobacter sp. P1_D12. The sequence goes on along the minus strand of NZ_JBFUAR010000002.1, from coordinate 33,043 downwards.
CGCCGGAAAACGGAGGAGAACTCGCCCCGCCATAGGCCACGCGAAGCTCCCATGACCGTATGAGCTACGATCATCGCGCTGGCCGATGACAGGACGCGGGCGGTGCCGGCAGCCATGAACAGTACGTGGATGCCGGGTCAGTCCCCGGGTAACTGGATCACGCCGAGCTGCCGCATCAGCCCGAGGTCGTCCCGGTCTGACCAATGCTCGGCGATCTTTCCATTTTCGACTCGGTGGATGGCCACTCCGGTTTCCCGCAGGTCGGCACCGGTGGGAGGCAGGGGTCCGGGGAGCTCACCCTCGTGTCGACCGTAGGCCGTTAACCTCGTCACCACCTTGTCCGCTTCGGCGATCTGGTCTTCGATCTCGTGCCGCCCTGGCGTCGCCTTCCAGAATATGCGGAAGGCCTGTTTCAGGCCTTCCCGTCCGGCCGGAAGTCCGGGAAATGGCGGGTTGTGGTCAAGATAGTCCTCAGCGACCAGATCGTCCATCGCATCGATGTTCCCGGCGTCGATCTCTGCGTAGAAGCGCCGCACGAGCGCTTTGTTGTCCTCAGACTCCACAGTCGTCCTTCCGTTTGTACACGGAGGCCCCTACCCGGACCGACCGAACCGACCAGTACGAGCAGTTCAAGGGTCCCATGGGTGGCCAGTCTAAACCCACTGGCCTGGCTGTGGTAGGGAAGGTGGCCCGCTTCAACATAGATCTCCCTTCCGCGCGGAGTGGCCCCAGCCGCGAAAAATTGCTGCGCGTTACTTCGATACGGCTCCGATCTGCTGCATGAGGGTCATAGTGTCCGTGGCCCCCCAGTGCTCGACGACTTTGCCGCCGTCGACGCGGATGATGTCGACGCCGCTGAATTCGACGCTCCGACCGGTGGGCGCGACGCCCATCAGTTCTCCCTGATGCGTTCCGGTCAGGACCACGTATTGCGCTTCGAGATTTCCATCTACCAGCGCCGGTTCGGTGGTCTTGGCCTTGAGATCCGGGAATGCCGCCCGCATCGTGTTGACGAAGTACCCGACGCCGTCCTTGGCGGGCGATTGTCCGGGTAGGGGGTCGTGATCGACGAAGTCATCACTGACCAGTTCATCAATGAGGGCGAGATTTCCGTCCCCAATCACCTCTGTGTAGAACCGCTTGATCAATCCAGTCCCGTCAGCCATTTCCAACTCCTTAAAGTGGATGAGACCGCAGCCCAAGTCTTCCACTCCGGCCATGGCACATCAACGGCTCGCGCTCCCGCAGCGCCGGACCTCAGGCCCGCCGCTCCCGCCACCGCAGCGACACCACAAGCACCACCGCGCCCAGCCCCAGCATCACGAACACCATCAGTCCCCAGTTCGCCTGCGTCACGCCGGTCCCATAGAAGATGCCGATCAGCACGGTCGCCGTGATCGCGCCGAGGTAGCGGCAGGTCTGGAAGATCCCGGCGGCCACCCCGCGCTCTTCCGGCCGGGTGGATACGTACATGCCCTGGCTTGAGGAAATGGCGACCACGCAGTACGGCACACCCAGCAGGGCGGTCAGCGCGAGCACCAGCGGGACGGCGAGGGACACCGTCAGCAGCCACATCGCCGCAGACGCGCCGAGGAGCAGCACGACGCCGGTGATCAGCACCCGCCGCACGCCGAAACGGTCGATCGCGCGGACCGCGAACGGCGTCCCGACCACCGAGATCGCGGCGAGCGGCAGCATCAGCAGGCCCACGACGCCGGGGTTGTAGCCACCGGCGGTCTGCAGCAGCTGCGGCAGCCCGAAGAACGCGAAGTAGTAGACGCCGTTGAACAGTGCGAAGCCCAGATACACCAGCAGCAGCGGCCGGTTTCGGCCCAGCAGCCGCAGGTCAAGGAAGGGCGGGCTGAACCGCAGCTCCCGCCACGCGAACAGCGCAGCAAGGAGCAGGCCGCCGCCCAGCAGCCACCACCGGTAGTCGGGCAGCACATTCAGCATCGCCATCATCACCAGCACCAGGGCACCGATGAAGGCCCCAATCCCGGGCAGGTCCGAGTCGCGCACCAGTTCCGACACCCGGCCGCGTTCCCGGACACCGTCGGCCGGGGCAAAGCGCCGGACTACGAGGATCGCCAGCAGCGAGAGCGGGACGTTGATCAGGAACAGCGCCTGCCAGCCCACCAGGCTCACCAGCAGGCCACCCACCACTGGCCCGACGGCGGCCGCCGAGGTGTTCGCCATCTGGATCCGGCCCAGCGGCCGGGTGGACTTCACGTTCGCCTCCCGCGCCAGCGCGGCGACCATGACGACGGCGCTCGGGTACGCCGTCGCGGTGCCGAGGGCCATGAAGGCGCGCGCTACGCAGAGCAGCGCAAAGTTCGGCGCAAAGGGAGCCAGTGCGCAGGTCACTGCCACCAGGGCCATGCCCAGCAGGAACAGCCGCCGCGGGCCGAAGCGGTCCGCGAGCCGGCCCATCAGCGGCTGGCCGGCCGCGGAGGTGAGGTAGAACGCCGTGATCACCCAGGTGACCGTGGCGACATCGAGCCCGAAGTCCTCGCGCAGCACCACCAAGGCGACGGCGATCATCGACGAATTCAACGGGTTCAGCGACGTGCCGAGGCTGAGGCCGGCGACGGCCAGGCCTGCACGGGGAGAGTTGCTCACGGCAACAGTCTGGCCTACGACGCCAGTCGAAATCGAACCAGACGACACGTGCCGCCGTGGCGGACCGGTTGGTGCGTCACGCCGGGCACACTTTGGCCCCTACGCCATCGGGAATCCTATGGAAAACCGCGGATGAGTAAGCGACCCGGGCTGGAAAGCATGCCTGCGTGACGACTCGGGCCAGGATCTGAGCGGGCCAAGATCTGAGCGGGCTCCGTCGTCAGTTCTTCCGGGCGACGACGTCGAAAATGTGCCAGTGCTTGGGACCGCGGAAGGATTGGCCGTCGGCGTCGTAGATCTCGAACGTAAGGATATCCAGTCCCTCGAACAAGGCTCTGGCCTCGGCTTCGGTGTGGAAGTTCCATTCGGGAATGGCGGCCCAGGAGTCCCGTTCGCCGAACAGATTCACGGCAATGACGCCGGAAGGGCCCAGCGCCCCCAGCAGCATCCGCCAAAGGCGGGTGAAGTTTTCGGGGTGGACGAAGGGCAGCGAATAGCTGGCCAGGATGAGCCCCGCCTCCGGGAGCGGCGGAAGGTCCTCGAACGGGCTTAGCTCGACGTCCAGCTGTTCGGCGAGGGCCGCGGGCACAGTTGCGAGTAGCTGGTCCCGGGTGTCCGGCTGTGAATCGACGGCGAGGACCCGCCAGCCGCCGTCGAGCAGCGCCAGTGTTTCCTTGCCCGCGCCGCAGCCGAGATCTATGGCGCGGCGGCCGTTCCCCGCGCCTGCGAAGGCCATGGCGTCGAGGCACAGCGTGCGCACCCCGCGGGTTGCCTGGGCGGCGTTGTAGTCCGCCCAGATCTTGCTGTCCGCGGGGCTGTCCACGGATTCAGTGTTGCACTGGCGCGGCGGCGAAGCCACTGCCCCCGGAGAGGCCAGGGCCCACCGCCGCGCCGTCAACCTTGAATGTCACAGCACCTTTGAGAGGAACGCCTTGGTCCGGTCGTGTTGCGGATCGCTCAGGATCTGGCGGGGAGCCCCGGCCTCCACCACCACCCCGTCGTCCATGAAGACCAGGGTGTCCGCCACCTCGCGGGCGAACCCCATCTCGTGGGTCACCACAATCATGGTCATGCCGCTCTTGGCCAGTCCCTTCATGACATCGAGCACCTCGCCCACCAGCTCCGGGTCCAAAGCACTGGTCGGTTCGTCGAAGAGCATCAGTTTGGGGTCCATGGCCAAGGCCCGGGCAATGGCCACCCGCTGCTGCTGGCCGCCCGAAAGGTGCGCCGGGTAGGCGTCGCCCTTGTCCCCCAGCCCCACGCGCTCCAGCAGTTCTATGGCCCGTGCCGTGGCAGCGGCCTTGGAAATCTTCTTCACCCGCATGGGAGCCAGGATGATGTTCTCCACTGCGGTCAGGTGCGGGAACAGGTTGAACCGCTGGAAGACCATTCCGATTTCCTGGCGCTGGAAAGCAGCTTCCTTGAGCTTGAGTTCGTAGAGCTTCTCGCCTTTTTGGCGGTAGCCGACCAGCTGTCCGTCGACCGAAAGCCGGCCGCCGTCAACCACCTCCAAGTGGTTGATACAGCGCAGGAACGTCGACTTGCCCGAACCGCTGGGCCCCACGATGCAGAGAACCTCCCCGGGGTCGACCTCCAGGCTGATCCCACGCAGGACCCTGTTGGATCCGAAATTCTTGGAAACCTTCTCCGCAAGAACCATTGGCACGCCGGTCATCCCTTACCTCCAAAATCTGTCCCGAGCGGTACACCCGGGGCACCGGGTCCGGCCGTCGGCGCCGGTTCGGGCTCGTTGGGCGCCTTGCCTGTCTTGATCCGTCCGGTTCCGCGGGAGAACCGCTTTTCGATGAAGTGCTGCCCGACCATCAGGACGGAGGTGAAGAGCAGGTACCAGAGCGAAGCCACAATCAGCAATGGGACGGGCGTGAACGTCACGGCTGAAATGCCCCGGGACACCCCGTAGAGGTCAATGCTCAAGGGGATCGCGGCCACCAGGGAGGTGGTCTTGAGCATTGAAATCACTTCGTTGCCGGTAGGCGGAATGATGATTTTCATGGCCTGCGGAACCACGACATACCGCATGGTCTGGCCCCAGGACATGGCCAGGGCCGTGGAAGCCTCCGCCTGTCCCTCGTCCACGGACAGCAGGCCGGCACGCACGATTTCGGACATGTAGGCGGCCTCGTTCAAGGCCAGCCCGATCACAGCGGTAATGAACAGGTTTGTGAAGATCTCGTTCGGGACGGTGACCCACGGCGTTGTGAACGGAATCCCCAGCGTGAACACCGGGTAGATCAGGGCCACGATGCCCCAGAAGACCAACTGCACGTAGACAGGGGTTCCGCGGAAGATCCAGATGTACAGCCAGGCGATGCTCTTGAGCACCGGATTTGGTGAGAGCCGCATGATGGCCAGCAGCAGGCCCAGGACAATCGCGCCGATCATCGAGTAGATGGTCAGCCACAACGTCACCCACGCGGCCTGGCTGATCCGGCGGTCAAAAATGTACTTGCCCACATCCGGCCAGCCATAGTCCGCGCGCTGGGCGGCGTCCAGGACAAAGACCGCCAACCCGAGCAAAAGAACCACGGCAATCACGATCCGCCACGGGTGCCGCAGCGGGATCGCCACGATCGCCTCCGCCGGCGAGTTGTCCGCGTCCGCTCCGCTCCGGTCCGGATGCTTCCTGTCAGGTTCCGACTCAATCATCCTGTCGGATTCCGGCTCGCTCATTTGCTATCACCCTTTGGCTGCCACGTTGAGAGTTGCTGTCTTGACGCCACCGGATTCGACGCCCCACTTGGACAGGATCTTGTTGTACGTGCCGTCGTCGATCAGAGCCTGCAGCGCCTTCTGCAGGACCGGGGTAAATTCGCTGCCCTTGGCCACGGGCATCCCGTACGGCGCCACTTCAAAGGCGTCGCCGGCGGTCTGCAGCTTGTCCTTGGTCTTGGAGATCGCGTACAGAGTCACGGGCGAATCGGCGCTCATCGCATCGACCTGTCCCACCACGAGGGCGTTGGTTGCCTGGTCCTGCGCGTCGTACTTGAAAATGGTGATCGCCGGCTTGCCAGCATCCGTGCAGGCCTTCGACTTGGCCGGCACCTCATGCGTGTCCTCATAGGTGGTGGCCTGGACGGCGACCTTGAGCCCACAGGCGTTGTTCGGGTCCACGTTCTTGCCCTTGGGCGACGCCCACTGGATGCCGGCCGAGTAGTAGTTCACGAAATCGACCTGCTTTTCGCGTTCCAGCGTGTCGGAGAAGGACGACATTCCCATGTCATCCTTCCCTGCCTTCACTGCCGGCAGGATGTTATCGAAGGTGCCGATGTCGAAGTTGACCTTCAACCCCATAACCTTGCCCAGGGCATTGGTGAGGTCCACGGACCAGCCTGCCGGGTCGCCGTTATCGTCCTTGAACTCGTTGGGCGGGTAGTTGTTGGCCATGCCGACGTTGAGCACGCCGGAGCTCTTCATTTTTTCCGGGAGCGAGGCGGCAATGGAGTCATTCTTTTGCACGTCGATGGCGTCAGCGGTACCGGATGCCGAGCCGGTGGCGGCGGGTTCGCTGTTGTTGACACAGCCCGAGAGCGAGAGCGCCGTGGCTATGGTGAGAACGGGAAGAAGGTATCGGGTGCGCATGGCTTCCTTAGCTGTTCAGGGATTCTCTAGGCTCCCGCAACGCTGCGGGAGGGCACTGCATGACTGCTTATTCAAAACTCATGAATTCGTGTTTTCCGACGCTCTTGTCTCAAGAAGTTCTCCGGAATGACGAATGTCCCGAAGTATTTCCCCGCCCCGGGCCTTCAACTCGGAAATACTGGAGACGCCCACTAACGTCATCGTACGCCGCAGTTCATCCCCGAAGATGTCGATGACGCGTCCGACGCCCGGCGAGCCGGCCGCCACCAATCCGTACAGGTAGGCCCGGCCGATCGAACAGGCATCGGCCCCCAGCGCCAGCGCCTTGAGGACGTCGCTCCCCCGGCGGATGCCCGAGTCCACGTAGATCTCGATCGAATCACCCACCCGTTGCCGCGATTCCTGCAGGACGTCCATGGGGCTCAGCATGTGATCGAGCTGGCGGCCGCCATGATTACTCAACTGGACGGCGTCCAGGCCAATCCGGGAGGCCTTCGCGACGTCGGCCGGGTTGACGCAGCCCTTGAGCACGATTTTGCCGTGCCAGGCCTGCCGCAGGGCCTCAAGTTCCTTCCAGCCGCTGCTGGCATCCGAGTGGCCCAGGATGTGCTGCCACATGGTCGGGGTCACCACGGAGGAGGCGGCGGGGCTCTGCGGATCCAGGTTCGGGAAGCTGATGCCGTCCGACTTCAAAAAGTTGATCCACCACGAAGGGCGCCGGGCGATGTCCGCGATGGTTGACAGCGTGAGCGCGGGAGGGGCGGTGAATCCGTTGTGAAGGTCCCTTTCCCTGGAGCCCAGTGCCCGCGTGTCGACGCCGACAATCAGGGTGTTGAATCCGGCTGACTTGCAGCGGGCCAGTTTGTTCTTCATCGCTTGGGCGTCGGAGGTGAGGCCAAAGTTGAACCAGCGGTCAAGGGACGGGTGCTGCTCTGCGATGGTTTCCATGGGCACGGTGCTCAGGCCGGCCAACCCATAGGGGATGCGGGCCCGGTCGGCGGCGGCCGCGACGGCCAGCTCGCCCTCGGGATGGAACAGCCGGGTCGCCCCGGTGGGGGTCAAGGTCAGCGGCAGCGCGCTTTCTTTTCCGAGCAGGGTCGTCGTCGTTTCGGGTCCGGACACCGGGCCCCAGCTGGGCATGAGGGCCCAGGCATCGAAGACGGCCCGGTTGCGGCGCAGCGTCACTTCGTCTTCGGATCCGCCGTCGAGATAGTCGAAAATCCCGGCCGGCAAGACCTTGCGCGCCGATTTCCGGAATTCCTCGACGTTGTAGGCGCCCGCCAGCACACGCCGTTGGCGGGACAAGACGGGAGCTTTCACCTGGACGAGTTGCCTGGCTTCGCTGATTTTCAATGACGGCCTTCCGTTGAACTGTGCTGCGTTATGGTTCAGCGTAGGAAATGAAGCTCCGCATCACCATGGAGTTATCGACAAATTGAGGGGCCAATCATTAGTAGCGAATACCAAACAGCTTCTTGGGTGTCCCGGTGAAGGCACCGGAGGTGGATACGCATGCGCTGCCTACGCTGGCCGACGTCGCCCGCTCGGCGGGCTCGGAAATCCTCAGCCTCGTGGAAATGCCGTCAGATGACCGGCAGATTGTCGCCGGCTCGGTTCTCTACGACTCGACGGCGCGGCCCGCCAAGTTCCCGGGTGCCGTTGCCCTGGCCATTGGTTTGTCCCTTTCCGGGAAGCGCCTGGGCGCGAAAGTGCGGGAACTCAGCGACGCCGGGTACGTGGCGGTCGTCTACAAATCCAACGGCACTTCGGACGAAGTCCTGCGGGCAGCCGCCCGGGACAATGGGATGGCGCTTTTCCGGGCCTCCGACTCGGTGCCCTGGAACCAGCTCGCGGAGATCATGGACGCGGCAGTGGTCCCGCACCGGCAATCGGGACGGACCCTGGTGGACATCCGGCCCGGAGACCTGTTCGACCTCGCCAACACGGTGGCGGCCCAGGCCGGCGGTGCCATCGCGATCGCCGATCCCGAGCAAACAATCCTGGCGTACTCCACCCTCCCGGACCAGCCCATTGACGAGACGCGCCGGAGCTCCATCCTGAGCCTGCAGGTGCCGCATTCGGTGGAAACGGACAATGATTACCGCCGTGTCCATGCCGCCGCCGATGCGCTGGACGTGGCCACGCAGGATCCCTCGCTCCGGCGCACCGCCATCGCGATCCGGGCCGGCGACTCCGTTCTGGGCTCGCTCTGGCTCCTTGAACTGGCGGACCACCACAACGAGGACGCCAACCGGATCCTGCGCGAAGCGGCCAACGTGGCCGCGCTCCACATCCTGCACAAACGGACCACTTACGTCTCGAACCTGACCCGCCAGATCGATCTGGTCCAGCCGCTGCTGTTCGATCCGAAACGCGCCGAACTGGCCGCCATCAGGCTCGGGATCTCGGCGCCGTCGATCCGGGTCGCGGCCCTGGGCGTCTGGCCGTCCGAGGCCATCGCGGCCGAAACGCTGCAGTCCCGCCTCCGGCTCTTCGACACCATCCGGACTGCCTGCGCCATCCGGCTGCCCTCGGCCGTCTGCGGGCTCTCGGACAACATCGTTTACATCGTCCTGCCCCAGACCACCGAAACCTCACGCCACTTCCAGCGCACCGCGCTTCTGAAAATTGTGAAGAATGCGCGCCGGCTGCTCGCACGCCCGGTCCTGGCCGCGCTCGGCGCCGCGGCGACGATTGACCGACTCGAGGACTCCAGGGTCAACGCGGAACTGGTCCTGTCCGAACTTGTGCGCAACGTCGCGGAAGGGCGCATCGCCGCCGATTCCGATGACATCGTGGCCGACGACGACTCCCTGGGCTCGCGTCTGCTTCTGCGCCAGTTCGTCTCGGCGCTGACGGCCGCTGGCCAGCTGCCCGGATCGCACGCGCTGAATATCGCGGCGTACGACGAACAGCACAAGAAGTCCTTCGAGGAGACCATCTACGCCTACCTCAGCTGCGGCGGAAACGCGATCGACGCCGCCAAGGCGCTGGACGTGCACGTCAACACGGTCCGGTACCGCCTGTCCCGGGTGGAGCCGCTCTTCAGCATCGACCTCGACGACGCCGAAACGCGCCTCCTCGTGTGGCTGCAGTTGTGGGCACGGCACAACTAGTCGCCGTCATTCACGGGTCAGGCCAGATTTGCCGGGGCTACGATCCCCCGCCGGCGGGCGGAGGAACGGCGGACGCCGGCGCAGACGGCGCAGACACGTGCCGGCCCCACGCCAGCTCGCGGAGCCGGACCAGATCCAGCGCCGGTTGGGCCGGCGGGATGCCTGGACGGTTCCGCGGAACCAGGACCCGCAGTGCGCGGGGTTCGATGGTGCACCGTACCGGCGTGCTCATCAGCAGAGCCTCACCGTCCACTCCGACGGGGATCTCGGGCACGTCGGCCTCGACCACCACCTCCGCCGCCGCGCGTTGGATCAGGCCGCGCTTCGTGGCACGGCGCAGCAGGCCGACCGCTTCCCGGGTGCTGGCGGCGGAAATCGCCACCGCGCCGAGCACGCCGCGGTCCAGCCGGGTTCGCCGGCCCAGGCCGGCGAGGTCGTTACTGCCGTACGGACCGTTGCTCACCAGCACCGCCTGCGGGCCGTCCACTGTCTCCGCGTCCGCCTGCGCCCGCAGCCGCGCACCCTTATCGCCCCTAATCAGGTCCGGAAGCATCTCCAGCACGGTACCGGCCTTGTCGTCCCGGTACGCAGGGCTTTGCACCACCTCGGCGTACACCCCGAAGGATGCGTTGTTGACGAAGGTGCGGCCGTTGATCTTGCCGAGGTCGACGTGAAGCTCCACCCCGTCCCGGAGGGCATCCAGGCAGCCCGTCGGGTCCTCGCGGTCCAGCCCGAGATCCAGGGCGAAATGGTTGCGCGTGCCGGCGCTGATCACCAGGAACGGAAGGTTGTGCTCGGCCGCAATGCCGGCCACCAGCGCCTGGGTTCCGTCCCCACCGGCGACGCCGAGCAGATCGGCCCCGCGCTCCACGGCCTGCCGTGCCAACGCGTCGACGTCCACCGGTCCCGGTCCCTCAAGAAGCGCCACCTCGGCGCCGAGTTCTTCCGCCTTCCGCTGGAGGTCGAACTTCACCACCTTGCCCCCGCCGGAACGCGGATTCATCACCAGGAAAGCATGCTGCCAAGCAGGGGCGGGGTGCTCGGGCATGGCTTTGCCCTCACCCCTTTCCCGGAGCGCGGCACGGGCACAGACCAAGGCCACGAACGCCAGCGCAATCGAGAGCACCATCTCCAATAGCAGGCCCGCCTGGATGTGCAGGACCACCAGCACCAGCGGGGCCAATACCGCGAGCGCCAGCGCACACCAGCGCAGGACACCGCGGCTGATGAGGAACCAGTAGATCGCAGCCACAGTCACTAACACGGCGCCGGCATCGATCATGACCAACGCGATGGTGCCTGCCAATCCCGCAGACACCAAAGGGACAGCCACCGCCAAGAGAATCGCGGCGTAGGCTCCCCTGGCCCACCACCGCCGGGTCTGTGGGACCTCGTCGAAAGGGATGACAGTCATGTCCTGCTCCTTGCGGTAATCCGGCCCCTGAAGTGGCTTCGACCGGTCTCGCCGCCTGCGGCTGGGCCGTCAGGTCTTGATTTTCGCCACGGTCATGAGGATCGCCGAGTCTTCCTCGGCCTCCAGGCTGTGCAGCCCCTCGGGCACGATCAGCAGATCGCCTGCCTTGCCCTGCCACGATTCGTTGCCGGCCCGCAGGCGCACGCAGCCGCGGAGCACAAACACGGTCGCCTCGCCGGGGTTCTGGTGCTCGCTCAGCTGCGTCCCCGCCCTGAACGCCATGACGGTTTGCCGCAGGACTTTCTCATGCCCGCCAAACGCAGTGTCCGCGGCCCGTCCGCTGGGTGCCGCAACCGCTGCAGCCAGTTGCTGCCGGGCAAGGGCATCGAGCGATATCTTCTGCATGGGGCCACCCTACTCAGAAACCGGGCCCCTGCCGAGGGTCCTTCGCCCCGGACCGGCCACGATACCGGGCACCGGAAAGCTGCAGCCCTAGTAGGCCACGTCGAATCCGCCGAACTCCCCCGTCGCGGCCGAGACCGATTCTTCGACGTCCTCCACCCGGCCGGGCGCCTGCGGCGAGCGCAGCCAGCGCCGTAGCTCCAGCACCACGGACTGCGGCCCCTCGGCCACGATGCCCACGGAGCCGTCGGTGTTGTTCCGGACCGTGCCGCTGAGCCCCAGTTCCTCGGCCTTCCGGACCGTCCAGTAGCGGAAGCCGACCGCCTGGACCACACCGGACACCCGCGCGTTCAGCCGCACGGGCTCGCCGGAATCCGCCGGAAACTGAACAGGATGTTTGCCAGCCATGTTCCCAATGTAGCGCCCATCCGGGCGCCCGGTTTCGTCACGCAGGGTTGGGTTATGCCGGCCGAGTCTCATCCGCCAGACACCAAGGGACCTTTGCCTCTTTCCCGGGGACGCCGTCCACGACAGGGTGGCTACCGGCACTGCAGCGATTTGTCGAAGACCCGGCAACAGCACAAAGAAGTGCTCTTACCCTCCACCGGCGGTCACCACCGCCAGACAAGGACAAGACAATGGCTGGACAGTTCGAAATCTTCACCGACGCGGAATCCAATGTACGGTTCCGGCTCCTCGCCGCCGACGGGACCGTGTTGGCGATTTCCACAGCATTCGACGACAAGCGCCAGGCGGCGGACGGCATCATGGCCGTGCGCGAGTGCGCCGGCACCGGGCTGATCCGGGAGGTCAACAGCAACCCGTGGACCGGGCAGCGCGGCAGCAGGAACGCCTCGCCGACACCTGCGGTCCGCGAACACCGTCACCGCCACCGGCACCTGCCCGCTGTCTAACGCAGCGTCGTCTAACCCAGCTACTTCGCCGGTTCCGTCACGCTGCCCGTGGCCGCGCCGTTGCCCGCCGGACGCAGCGACGTGATCATCCTCCGGACGTCCTGGTACTCCGCAGTGCTGGCGTAGAGCTTCGCCTTCTCCAGGTACGGCAGCCCTGGGTCCCCCGGCGTGGTGTTTTTCCCGGGGTCGTACGCCTGCCCGAACAGTGCGCCGCTGGGCGGCCAGAGGAAGAGCTGGAACATCGGACACGACGTAGGCCCGGTCTCCTCTGGCATCATGGTGATGCCATACGACGCGTAGGTGGGCGGCGAAGCCTCCGCTGCACTGAAGTCACCCCGGGCCTCGAAGACGTAGCGCGGCGGGCTCTGGTCCGCCGCACCCGGTTCCGCGAGCGCCTGCATCGGCTGAGAGTCGATGAGCAGGTAGGGCTGTTGATCGCCGCATTCGGCGCCCGTGACGATGTTCGTGCGCAGCGCGGCCATCTGCTTCCCGGCGGCGTTCACAACGTCCACGAACTCACCGCCCAGCGGCGCCTCCCCCGCAGGGTCCCGGATCTCCCACGCGGCCGGGTAGTCGAAACTCAGCGTCCCGTCCGACGTCGTGAACGTCTTCCAGCCGGACGACGACGGCGGGAGGTCCGACGTCGTCGGGGTTGCCGCCGCGGTGCTCCCCGGAGCCGTTCCCGATGCTGTGTCCGTGGCTGACTCCGACGGCGTGGTTCCCTGTGTCCCCCGCGAAGGATCTCCCGACTGGGTGCCTCCCGGCTGGGTAGCGCCGGCAGGCGGACCTGCGGACGTTGCCTCACCCGCAGCGCCGGATGTCGCAGGCGGCGCCGCCGGTGACCCGCAGCCGGCCAGCAGCAGGGCCGCGAGCACCAGCGCCGAAACAAATGGTGCCGGATCCGTAGCCGGTGTGAGCCGCCTCGCCATGAGCCCGGGCCGGCCCTACTGCCCCGCCGGACGCAGCGAGGTGATCATCTTCCTGATGTCCTGGTATTCGGAGGTCTCCAGGTAGGCCTCCGGGGTGTCGACAAAGGGCTCGTTGCCCGGGGTGGTGTCGAAGGGGTTATAGACGCCCCCGAACGACGCTCCGCTGGGCGGCCAGGTGAAGAACTGGAAGATCGGGCAGGCATCGGGGCCGGACGGCTTGGGCGCTGAGCTGATGCCGTAAGCCATGACGTTGGCTTTCGTGGGGTCCTTCTCGGCCGGATACAGCCGTAACTCAAAGATGAAGTGCGGCGTGACGCCCTGCTGGGCCAGGGCCGGAACCTGCACCAGATCGAGCACCTGGTAGGGGATCCGCTGCGTGCATTCCGCACCCGGGGCCACGTTGGTCTTTAAGGTGGCCAGCGACTTGCCGCCAGCGTTCAGGACCTCCAGGAACACGCCGCCGGGCGCGGCCTCGGCGCCGCGGTCCTTGACGGTCCACTCGGCGGGGTGATCGAACTCGAGCTTCCCGTCCGGGGTCTTGACGCTCTGCCAATCCGCCGCCGTCGGCGCCGGAGTGCCCGGCGCCGAGGGCGGCTCGGTGGGCGGGGTATCGACGGCGCCGCTGCTGGCCGGCGCGGACGTCAGCGGGGGCACGGTGGGCATCGACGGCGACGTTGGACCCGGGCCCGCGGGCGCACCGCAGGAGCCGAGCAGCGCCGCAACCAAGAAGCCGGCCGACGCTGCCGTGCCGAACGCCGCGAGTCGACGCATGTCACCCTCCCCCTGGGATTCAAGTGGTTCGACCATTCTGGAGCGTCCGTCGGCAAAATCAAGAGGCAAAAGTCCCGGAGTGGGAGGCCGAACTCTGTCCGGGCCCGCGGCCGGACTGCGCCGGACTGCGATGGTCCGCGCCGGACTGCGATCGACGGCGCCGAAGACCTGCCGTGCCCGCCGGCTCCTGCCGCGGCGTGAGGAGAGCCACGTTGACATCCCGGCGATTTCAGTTGCCCGTGGAAGCTTGCTAGAGATTAAGTGATGCAAGAGTTCCTCACCCAAGCAATGCCGTTCCTGGCCATGGCCCTCGCCGTGGTTGCCGGACTCGTCCTGTCCTGGCTGGTGCGCAAGATAGTGCTCCGGCTCAACCGCAGCAAGCCCGAACTGCGCGAGACCTCCCGCGTGGCCCGGCTGCCGTTGCGCTTGTCGCTGTGCCTGATCGCCGTCCGGATCGCGCTCGCCACCAGCGGCGGGGATCTCGAATGGCGCCACGGCCTGGACCATTTGCTGCTGATTGCGCTCATCGGTTCGCTGGCCTGGCTGGCCATCGCCATGCTGCTCATCATCGAGGCAATGGTGCTGACCCGGTACCGGGTGGATGTTGCGGACAACCGCCGCGCCCGGCGGCTGCGCACCCAGGTGATCCTGGCCCGGCGGATCGGCGTCGCACTGATCGCGGTGGTGGCCCTGGGCAGCATGATGTTGACGTTCCCCGCGATCCAGGCGCTCGGCGCCGGGCTCCTGGCTTCCGCAGGCGTGATCTCGATTGTCGCGGGCCTCGCAGCGCAGACCTCGCTGGTCAACGTCTTCGCCGGCATCCAGCTCGCCTTCACGGACGCGATCCGGGTGGACGACGTGGTGGTGGTCCAGAAGGAATGGGGCCGGATCGAGGAGATCACCCTGACCTACGTGGTGGTCCACATCTGGGACGACCGCCGGCTGATCCTGCCCTCGACGTACTTCACCACCACCCCCTTCGAGAACTGGACCCGGCGGCAGTCCGAGGTCATGGGCACCGTGGAGTTCGACCTCGACTGGCGCGCTCCCGTCGAGGCAATGCGCGGCGAGCTGAAGAAGGTCCTGGCCGATACGCCGCTGTGGGACAAGCGCGTGGGGATCCTGCAGATCACGGACGCCACCGCCGGCTTTGTCCGCGTGCGCATCCTGGTCAGCGCCGCAGACAGCGCCTCCCTATTCGACCTCCGCTGCCTGATCCGCGAGGAACTGGTGCTGTTCCTGCAGCAGGACCACCCGACGGCGCTCCCCCACGTCCGCCTCGAATCGCTGCCGTCGGCGCTGGCGGCGTCCACTTCCGGCAACGCGTCCGGCGCCGTCACGGGGTCCAAGCGTCCCGGCATGGCTACGGCCGAGCACCACCGGCACCCAGATCCCCACGACTCCCAGCTGTTCACCGGATCCATCGAGGCGATCCAGCGCTCCAAGGCCTTCTCCGGACCGGGTGAGGACGTCTTCGAGGACCGCGACAACGCCATCGCCTCGCAGAACTAGCCGGGGACGGGCGGCCGCGCCGGGACAGCACGACAGCACAGCCGGACCGGGCAGGTCTTCCCAGCCCCCGCCAACTGGTCAATAATCAGACGTTGGCGGGTCAGCAACGCGCTGCCCCCTTGTCTGCCGGACCAGCTGAGGAGTCTCCATGACGGTCGAAGAAGCCCCCACGGAAACACCCAAGGCGACTGCCGGCGACTGGTTCCAACGCGCCGTCGTCTATCAGATCTATCCGCGCAGCTTTGCCGACTCCAACGGCGACGGCATCGGCGACCTCCGCGGCATCATCGGCAGGCTGGACTACCTCCAGCGGCTGGGGGTCGACGTCGTCTGGCTTTCCCCGATCTACACCTCGCCGCAGGACGACAACGGCTACGACATCAGCGACTACCGGAACGTGGACCCGCTGTTCGGCACCCTCGACGAGCTCCGGGAACTGACCGACGGGCTGCACGCGCGCGGCATGAAGCTGGTGATGGACCTGGTGGTCAACCACACCTCGGACGAGCACCCGTGGTTCGTGGAATCCCGGTCCTCGAAGGAGAACCCGAAGCGCGACTGGTACTGGTGGCGGCCGCCGCGGGACGTCGACGCGGGGGCCGCCCCGCGGCGCACGGCGGCGCAGCCGACCAACTGGGGCTCGGCGTTCTCCGGGCCCGCGTGGGAGTTCGACCAGGTGTCCGGGGAGTACTACCTGCACATCTTTTCGAAAAAGCAGCCGGACCTGAACTGGGAGAATCCCGAGGTCCGCGCCGCCGTCTACGAGATGATGAACTGGTGGCTGGACCGGGGCGTGGACGGGTTCCGGATGGACGTCATCAACTTCATCTCCAAGGACACCTCGCTCCCGGACGGCCCGGTGGCCGACGGCAAGCTCTTTGGTGACGGCTCCCCGTTCTACATCGACGGCCCCCGCATGCACGAATTCCTGCAGGAGATGCACCGGGAAGTCTTCTCGAACCGAACCGGCGAACTGCTCACCGTCGGCGAAATGCCCGGCGTGACCGTGGACGACGCCATCCTGTACACCGACCCCGCCCGGGCCGAGGTGGACATGGTGTTCCAGTTCGAGCACGTGGCGCTGGACCAGGAGGAAGGCGACAAGTGGCGGCCCAAAAAGCTCCTGCTCACCGAGCTGAAGCAGACCCTGGGCCGCTGGCAGGACGGGCTGGCCGAGACCGGCTGGAACAGCCTGTACTGGGGCAACCACGACCAGGCCCGCGCCGTGTCCCGCTTCGGCGACGACAGCCCCCGATACCGCGAGCTCTCCGCCAAAATGCTGGCCGGCATCCTCCACCTGCACCGCGGCACGCCCTACGTCTACCAGGGTGAAGAACTGGGCATGACCAACATGACGTTCGGCGCGATCAGCGATTACCGCGACATCGAGGTCCTCAACCACCACCGCGAAGCCACCACGCACCTGGGCCACACCGACGCCGAGGTCCTCGCCGCCCTCGCGCCGCTGAACCGGGACAACGCGCGGACCCCGGTCCAGTGGGACGCCTCCCGGCATGCCGGCTTCACCACCGGGGCACCCTGGATCGCGGTGAACCCGAATGCCAACCACATCAACGCCGCCGCCCAGGTGGATGATCCGGATTCGGTCTACAGCTTCTACCGTCAGGTGATAGCGCTGCGGCATGCGGAGCCGGTGGTCGCGTACGGGAACTTCACCATGCTGCTGCCGGATGACCCGCACGTCTATGCGTTCACCCGGGCCCTGACCGGGCACGTTTCTTCCGGCAGTCCCTCGGACAGTCCCACAGAAGGCGCCGGGATTCCGGAGCTGCTGGTGCTGGGCAACTTCTCCGGCGAGGAGCGCGACGCGGAACTCGGGGACGAGGCCTGGGGTGACGCGGAGCTGGTCCTGGGCAACTATCCGTCCGACGCCAACGCCTCCAACGGTGGCTCTGCCCCGGGTTCAGCGCCGGGTGCAGTGCGGAACAGCCTTTCCGCAGGTGCGGTGCGACTGCGGCCCTGGGAACTGCAGGTATTGCGCCGGCGCCGCGGCGCCTGATCGACGATCCTTAACGCCAGCCCACGAAAGGAAGCCACGCATGACTATTCCACCAACCCCCGGCCCCGATCCGTTTCCGCCAGAACCCGGCCCCACGACGCCACCGCCCGAGCCCGGAGACCCGTTCCCGCCGGAACCCGGTCCGGTCACGCCGCCGCCGGTTCCGGGGCCCGAGCCGGTACCCGGCCCCGCGCCCACGCCGTCACCGGAACCGGGGCCGTTCCCGACGCCGCCCGGCCCCCTCCCGATTCCGGATCCCGGCCCGGTGCCGCCGCGGCCGGACCCGACCCGGTTCTAGCGGGCGTCACCGCGCGGAGAGTCCGTGCAGGAACCGGCGTACCTCCGCGTTGAAGGCAGCCGGCGCTTCGACGGCCGCCATGTGCCCGACGTCGGGAATCATCACCAGCGTCGAGCCAGGGATCCGCCGGTTCATCTCGCGGGCCACGCTCTGCGGCGAGCGGACGTCGTCCGTGCCGTACAGCAGCAGGGTGGGCACCGCGATGGTGGGCAGCACGTCGCGGTAATCGGCGTGGGCGTTCGCGTTCAGGAGTGCCCGCATGCCGCCCGGGTGGAAGTCGGCCATGATGGCGCTGGTTTCTTGCACCGCTGCCGGATCAGCGTGTGCCGTGAACAAGGTGGGCAGCCATACGGGGATGAATTGTTCCGCCGGCTGCTCGAGTTCGGCGAGCACCTGCGCATAGCGGCGCTCGACTTCCTCGGCCGGCAAAGATCCGGCCCAACCGGCGTACGCCGAGACCAGCAGCAGCGACGCGGGCACTGATGGGTGTGCCCGGTAGAGCTCCAGTGCAATGCCGGAGCCCATGGACAGCCCGAGGACGTTCGGCCGGCCGGGAATCGCTTCCCGCAGAAAACCCGCCAGGGCGTCGCCCAGGTCCTGTCCGGTGAAGTCCGGCGGCGGATCGTCAGAGCCGCCGCACCCGGGTGCATCCCAGGCGAAAACCGTGAAGTCAGCCGACAAATCCTCGAGCTGCCGCCGCCAGATGCGGCTGTCTTCGTAGGCGCCGTGCAGCAGGACCAGCGGCGGCCCCTGGCCCGCACGCCGGTACCGGATCCGCAGGCCCGCAACATCGACGGTCTCCATGAGGCAATGCTAGGGCGGCCCGCCGTCCCTCGGCAGGGTCAGGCGGGGCAGACCCTGGCTTGGCGGGCCCAGGATGGGCAAACCCGCCCGCGACGCGCAAATGACTCTGACACCCGTTTTCGGGTGTTGCAGGGTCATTTGCGCGTCGGCAGGACGGTTGCGCGTCGGGGCTACGGCTGGACGATGTCCCGGGTGCGGTGATCGTACTGGATGACCAGGAGGCCGCCGCCGTGGTGGACTTCGTGGTTGGGTCCGTCGAAGACGCCAAACGCACCGTAGTTTTCGTCCCAGGACCGGTTCAGGGCGATCTTGAACGAGTAGAAGCCGGCAGGAATGTCCGCGGCAATCTTCCAGAGCTGATCCACCTGGTCCAGTTCCATCTGGACTTCGTCGTACTGCGGCGCCCAGTTGGCGGGCGCGCCCAGCAGAATGCTGAAGTCGCCAGCAACCGCGACGGCGTCCGGCTGTTCGATGGTGTCGACGCTGACAGCCGAGCCCGCCGCCGCCAGGGCTTCTGAGGGCTGTGCAGCCTTCGCCGCGGGCTTGCGCTTGCGCACCGCCTTGGCCACCGGGGCCACAGCCTCCTCGATGAGCTTGGCGGCCTTGCCGGCAACCTTGGATGTTGTCGACGGCGTCTCCTCGGCCGCGGCGGCCGGCATGGCTGCTGTCTTTGCTGCCTTCTCCGGCTTTGCCACCGGAGCAGTCGGCAGCGGCGTGCCCGCCGGAACGGGAGTGCCGGCGTCGAGCGCTGCAGCGAAGGCGGCAGGATCGGCGAAGGCCACCGTGGCGCGCTGGCCGTCGTCGGTGATGGACCAGCCGGAGCGGCCCTTAACCAGCCAGCCGGCCTTGACCAGCTTGGCCGTGGCGGTGGTCAGCGTCTTGTGGCCGCGGGGAATGCCGCCACTGAGCAGTTCGCGTTCGTGGTCGTTGAGGGGCACCCGTGCGATTGCCTCGCCCAACACGGCTCCGGCGTTCAGCTTCTCGCCCGTCCATACCTCCTCTGCCAGAACATCCAGCACGGCCTTGAGCCGAAGGTTGGTGTTTTCCGCGGTGTTCGCGCCCATGGGTCTCCTTTAGAAGCAATTGATCCACCTGCATTTTGCCAAGGAAATGTTAGTTTTTGCGAGCGGATCCGGTTAACTCTGTGTGTCGTGACCCACTATGACAGGCCAGAGCGGGGGGCGCGAAGGACCAACTCGGCCCTACCCGCGAGTAGAAAACCAGAGGTCAGTCCTCTGCGCTCCATTGGGCGCCGGTCTGGGCCATGTAGGCGGCTACCGCTGCTTCGGTGGTGGGATAGAAATGCTCCGGCTCGATTTCTCGGGTCAATCCGTACTTTTCGATCTTCTCCCGGGTCCTGTGCTTGACCTCGGCGAACACCAGGGAGATACCCTGCGCGTTCAGTTCGACGTCCAGATCGAGCAAGACGTCCGCGGCGGTGGTGTCAACGTCCGTGATCGGCTCGGCCGCGATGACGATCCACCGCGGTTTGGGTTCCGTTCGTGCCAGGTGCCGGACGTTGTCGCGGAACGGCCGGACGTTGGCGAAGAACAACGGGGCGTCCCACCGGTAGATCACCAGGCCGGGCAGGTGCTTCGCGTCCGGGTGGACGCGGATGTCGTGAAACCCCTCATAGCCGGGCACCCGCCCGATCACGGTCTCGTACGGCCACCACGCCCGGCGGAAGATGTTCAGGATGGACAGCCCCACCGCAATGCCGATGCCGGGCAGGACGCCCAGGAACGCCACCCCAAGGAAAGCGGCCATGCACAGGTAGAACTCGGTGCGCCTCTGGTGCCAGAGCCGAACCGTTCCGGGAATGTCGGCGAGGGAGATCGACGCCGTCATCACCACGGCCGCCAGTGCCGGCTGTGGCAGGTTCCGGAACAGCCCCGGCAAAAACACCAGCATGAGGAGAATCAGCACGGCGCCCGTCACGCCCGTGAGCTGCGACTTCGAGCCGGAACGTTCAGCGACGGCGGTCCGGGATCCGCTGGTGCTGACCGGGAAGCCCTGGAAGAGGCCCGCGGCCAGGTTCGCGGCACCGATCCCGATCATCTCCTGGTTGCCGCGGATTTCCTGCCCGGTGCGTGCGGCGAACGCCGTCGACGTCGAGATCGTGTCCGTCAAGGACACCAGCGCAATGCCGAGGGCCCCGGCGAACATCAGCCCGAGGTCCGCGAAGTCCACCTGGGGAATGGTGAACGGCGGGAAGCCCCTCGGGAGTTCCCCGACCAGCGAGACGCCCTTGGCGGCCAGATCGAAGACCGCCGTGGCCGCGATCGCGGCGACCACCATGACGAGTACCGCAGGGACCCTGGGCAGCCACCGCTGCAGAACCAGTATCAGCACAATCCCGCCGATGCCGACCGCCGCCGCGGCGACCACCGTCTCGCCGTTGGCCACGCCTTCGACGAATCCGACCAAGTCACCAATGAAGTTTTCGCTTTCGATCTTGAACCCGAAGAGCTTCGGGAGCTGGCCCACCAGGATGGTGATCGCGAGACCATTCATGTAGCCGATCATCGTCGGCTTGGAGATGAGGTCGGCGATGAAGCCGAGCTTGGCCACGGACGCCAAGACCATGATGGCGCCGACCATGAGGGCAAGCATCGACGCGAGCGCGATCGCCTTCTGCGGATCGCCGTCGGACGCGACAAGGGGCAGGACCGTCGCGGCGATCATGGGCCCGAGTGCAGAGTCGGGCCCCAGGACCAGGATGCGGGACGGGCCAAAGACCGCGTAGGCGAGCAGGCAGAGGATGCTGGTGTACAGCCCGGTGATCGGGGGCAGCCCGGCCAGCTCGGCATAGGCCATGCCCTGCGGAACGAGCAACGTCGTCAGGACGACCCCGGCGACGATGTCCTTGCCGAACCAGTCCTTTTGGTACGTCGCGGCGGCATTGAGTCCGGGCGCCGCCCGGCGCAGCCAGCCATTGCGCTCGCGGGTCTTCGTCATATCTGCACTCTGCCGCCCGCCCCCGCCCGGCGCATCCCCCGGCAAGGGTGAACCGCGTCGACCGGCGCAGTGGACTTGGCGGAAACGGCAACGCCCTCCCGTTGTGTCCCCTGCGCTCCGTTGTGTCCCCCGCGAGATGGGCCTAGAGTTGCGGTCTGCCCACTGCGCGCCGTCCCGCCGCCCGAACATGCGCCGGGTCAGGTGCCGGATCGGGTGCCCCACCATTTGTCTTTGAGGAGATTATCCATGGAAACCCGTACGCTTGGTTCGCTCACCGTCTCGGCCCTGGGTTTGGGCTGCATGGGCATGAGCGAGTTCTACGGCCACGGCGAGGAAAACGAGTCCATCGCCACCATCAAGGCTTTTCTCGACGCCGGCGGAAGCCTGCTCGACACCGCCGATATGTACGGCCCGTTCACGAACGAAGAGCTTGTGGGCCGTGCCATCGGCGGCCGGCGCGACGACGTCGTCCTGGCCACCAAATTCGGCAACGAACGCCGGCCTGACGGATCCTGGGTGGGCATCAACGGCTCCCCCGACTACGTGCGCGCCGCCTGCGACGCAAGCCTGCAGCGGCTGGGCGTGGACCACATCGACCTGTACTACCAGCACCGGGTGGACAAGACCGTCCCGATCGAGGAAACCGTCGGGGCCATGGCGGAGCTGGTCCAGGCCGGCAAAGTCCGGCACCTTGGCCTGTCCGAGGCCAGCGCCGACACCGTGCGCCGGGCCCACGCGGTGCACCCCATCACCGCCCTGCAGACCGAATACTCGCTGTGGGAGCGCGAACCGGAGACCAAGGTCTTCCCGGTCCTCGCCGAGCTGGGCATTGGCTTTGTGCCCTACAGCCCGCTGGGCCGCGGATTCCTGACCGGCCAGTTCCGCAGCCCCGAGGACTTTGCCGCGGACGATTTCCGCCGGCACTCCCCGCGTTTCCAGGGCGAGAACTTTGACCGCAACCTGCAGCTCGTGGACCGGGTCAAGGAGTTGGCGGACTCGAAGGGCTGCACCCCGGGGCAGCTGGCACTGGCCTGGCTGCTGGCCCAGGGCGAGCACATCGTTCCCATCCCCGGCACCAAGAAGGTCAACCGGCTGCGGGAAAACATCGGCGCTGCCGACGTCGAACTCTCCGCCGAGGACATGACCCGCCTGGACGAACTGGCTCCCGCCGGGGTGGCGGCCGGAGCGCGGTACCCGCACATGGACTCGATCGACGTCTAAGCCGGCCGTTCGACAGCCAACGCGGGGTCACTTACGGCCCGTCCGGGGCCTCCGGATGGGCGCGTAGCGACCCCGCGTTGCTTGGGTGGTTAGTGTCCGGACGCGGCGAGCTCGGCCAGCAGCTCGGCCTTGCGTTCCTCGCTCGCGAAGGAGGACCGGATCGAGTTCGCAGCCATCCGGACGCAGTCGAACTCGGACAGGCCGATCACCGATTTCAGCTGCGCGAAGTTGTCGTCTACGTACCCGCCGAAATACGCTGGGTCGTCCGAGTTCACGCAGACGTTCAGACCCGCCGCGAGCATCGACGGCAACGGGTGCTCGGCCAGGGTGTCCACCGCGCGGAGCCTGACGTTGGACAGCGGGCAAACGGTCAGTGGCATGAGCTCGTCCACGAGCCGTTCCACGAGCTCCGGGTCCTCCATGCAGCGGATGCCGTGATCGATCCGCTCCACGTCGAGGAGGTCCAGCGCGTCGATGATGTACGACGGCGGGCCCTCCTCGCCGGCATGCGCGATCCGGTGCAGGCCGGCGTCCTTGGCCCGAGCGAAGAGCCGCTCGAACTTGGCCGGCGAGTTGCCCACCTCGGCGGAATCGAGCCCGATGCCGGCGATCGGGGCGTCCATGGCGAGCAGCTGCTCCAGCACCTCGAGGGCGGAGTCCTCGGTGAGGTCGCGCAGGAAGGCCGCGATCAGGAGGGTGGAGATGTCGAACTCTTCGCGGGATCCCGCCAGCACCGAGGCCACGCCGTTGACGCACGTCTGAAGCGGTATCCCGCGGGACAGGTGGGCCTGCGGGTCCAGCATGATCTCGGCGTGCCTGACCCCGGCGAGCGCCGCCCGGGCCAGGTAGGCGCGGGTCATGTCGGCGAAGTCCTGCTCCGTCTGCAGCACGGCCATGTTGGCGTAGTACAGGTCCAAAAAGGACTGCAGGTCAGTGAACTCGTAGCGCGAGCGCAACTCGTCCAGGTCCGCATAGGGCAGTGCGATCCCGTTGCGTTCCGCCAGCGCGAAGATCAGCTCCGGTTCCAGCGTCCCCTCGATGTGCAGGTGGAGCTCGGCGACCGGGAGCGGGAGGGGTTCGCCGGCCTCCGGCTCTTCCGGTTCTTCCGGCTCTTCCGCGGTCAACTGGGCATCGCCGTCGTGTGTTTCCATCCGGTAAGGATATGCCCGGCGCTCCCCGGAGCGGATAGAGTCGAACCAATGCAAAGTAAACAGCATGCTTCCCATTTGCCGCGCCCGGCCGGCCGGGACCTAATTCCCGATCTCGGTCCCGGCAATCCGTCGGACGGTTTTGTCCGGGTGCGCGGCGCCCGCGAGAACAACCTGCGCAACGTGGACGTAGACGTGCCCCGCGATGCAATTGTCGCCTTCACTGGCGTCTCCGGCTCCGGCAAGTCCTCCCTCGCGTTCGGCACCATCTATGCCGAGGCGCAGCGCCGCTACTTTGAATCCGTGGCACCTTACGCCCGCCGGCTCATCCAGCAGGGGCACAACCCCAAGGTGGAAATGATCACCGGGCTGCCGCCCGCCGTCGCGCTCCAGCAGCGCCGCGGCACGCCGAGTTCGCGCTCCACGGTGGGCACCCTCACCACGCTGTCCAACTCGCTGCGCATGCTCTTCTCCCGCGCCGGCAGCTATCCGGACGGCGCCGGCCCGCTGGACTCGGACGCTTTTTCGCCGAACACGGCCGCCGGCGCGTGCCCCGAATGCCACGGACTCGGGATCGCGCACACCGTCACCGAGTCCTCCCTGGTCCCGGACACCGCGCTGAGCATCCGCGACGGCGCCATCGCCGCCTGGCCCGGGGCCTGGCAGGGCAAGAACCTGCGCGACATCCTGACCCACCTGGGCCACGACGTCGACACCCCCTGGCGGAAGCTGCCCAAAAAGGACCGCGACTGGATCCTGTTCACCGAGGAACAGCCCGTGGTGGAGGTGACGCCCCAGCGCGACCGCGTGGCCAAGCCGTACAAGGGCCGGTTCTGGAGCGCCAAGAGCTATGTGCTGCATACGCTCGCCGATTCCAAGAGCACCACCATGCGCGAGAAGGTGCTGCGCTTCATGGAAACCGGCCCGTGCCCGGTCTGCAGCGGCAGCGGCCTGACCCCGGCCGCGCTCGCCGTCACCTTCGCCGGGCACACCATCGCCGAACTCAACGCCGTCCCCATGACCGAACTGGCGGACATCATCCGCCCCACCACGGAACTCACGGAGGCAGGGACCGCGTCCCGGAAGCAGTCCTCCGGCGAGGGCAACGAGGTGGCCGTCGCCATCACCCGCGACCTCCTGCAGCGCGTCACGGTGCTGCTGGACCTCGGCCTGGGCTACCTGGCGCTGGGCCGGTCCACGCCCACGCTCTCCCCCGGCGAAATGCAACGGCTCCGGATCGCCACCCAGCTCCGCTCCGGGCTGTTCGGCGTGATCTACGTGCTGGACGAGCCCTCCGCCGGACTGCACCCCGCCGACGCCGAGCCCCTCCTCGCAGTCCTGGACCAGCTCAAGTCCTCCGGCAACTCGGTGTTCGTGGTGGAGCACAACATGGACATCGTCCGCCGCGCCGACTGGCTGGTGGATGTCGGTCCCCGCGCCGGTGAAGGCGGCGGCGAGGTGCTCTACAGCGGCCCCGTGGCCGGCCTCGCCGAGGTGGACGCGTCCGTGACCCGGCCGTTCCTGTTCCCGGACGGTTCGGCTGGTTCGGACGACGGCGGCGCCCGCCACAGCGCGGACGACGGCGGCGGGTCCGCCCCCAGCGGTACCCGGCGGGAAGCTGCCGGCTGGCTGGAACTGCGCGACATCAGCCGCCACAACCTGCGCGAACTCGACGCCGACTTCCCGCTCGGCGTGCTGACCGCGGTCACGGGCGTCTCCGGCTCCGGCAAATCCACCCTGGTCAGCCAGGTCCTGGCCGAGGTGGTCGGCGCCAGGCTGCACCCGGAGCCGGACGCTGCCAAGGCCCCCGAGGACCTGGAGGCCGACGCCGGTGAGTCCACCGGGCCGCTCAGTGTCGGACCGGTCTCAGGCCTCGACCAGCTGGACCGGCTCGTCAAGGTGGACCAGAAACCGATCGGCCGCACGCCGCGTTCGAACCTAGCCACATATACCGGCCTCTTCGATGCGGTCCGCAAGGAGTTCGCGGCCACGGACGAGGCCAGGGCGAGGGGCTTTGGTGCCGGCCGCTTCTCCTTCAACGTTGCCGGCGGCCGCTGCGAGACCTGCCAGGGCGAGGGCTTCGTCGCCGTCGAACTGCTGTTCCTGCCCGGCAGCTACGGCCCTTGCCCCGAGTGCCATGGCTCGCGCTACAACCCGGAAACCCTTGAAGTGACGTACAAGGGCAAGAACGTGGCGGAGGTGCTGGGCCTGACGGTCAATGCCGCCGCGGAATTCCTCGAAGGGGTGCCGGCGGCGGCGCGCAGCCTGCAAACACTGCGCGAGGTGGGCCTAGGCTATCTCCGCCTCGGCCAGCCGGCCACCGAGCTCTCCGGCGGCGAGGCCCAGCGCATCAAACTCGCCACCGAACTGCAGCGTGCCCAGCGCGGCCACTCCCTCTACCTGCTGGACGAGCCCACCACCGGCCTGCACCCGGCCGATGTCCAGCTCCTCATGGCTCAACTGCACCGGCTCGTGGACGCCGGCAACACCGTCATCGTGGTGGAACACGACATGGATGTGGTGGCCGCAGCGGACTGGGTGATCGATCTCGGCCCGGCCGGTGGCGACGCGGGCGGCGAGATCGTGGCGATCGGTACCCCGGCCGCCGTCGCAGGCTCCACAGCGAGCCGGACGGCTCCGTACCTGGCCGCAATGCTCGGAAGCTGATTCACGCGAGTAGCTGGCCGCGGGCGTCGGCGGCGGAGTCACTGCGAGCCGGATGATAACGGCAGAAGCAGGGAAAGTAACGTCTTGATAACGGCACGGGGCTGACTTAGCCTAGTGTCCATGCCCGGCAACCGGGTATTGCATGCCCGGTGCTACCACCACCAGATACTGCCCGACCGGTAGACACCGCTATGACCTCTATTGTCAGGGGCGGGCAGTGGCGCGACAACGTCCGGGGACGGACCGAGCGCTGGTGGACCTCAGGAGCATCTGAACCATGAAGAAATCAACCTATGGCACTGCCGCGCGCCGCGGCGTCACTTTTGCGGCCGTCTCAATTGCAGGCGTCGCCTTGTCCGCCTCGGCCGCGAACGCGGCCGTACCGACCACAGCCCCTGCCTCCACGTGGGACTCGCTGGCCCAATGCGAAAGTGGCGGGAATTGGGCCACCAACACAGGAAACGGATACGCGGGCGGGCTGCAATTCAGCGCCAGCACGTGGGCGGCCCATGGCGGCACGGGGTCTCCGGCCAATGCCAGCCGTGCGCAACAGATCGCCGTCGCCGAGAAAGTGCAGGCCAGCCAGGGCTGGGGCGCGTGGCCAGCCTGCGCGGCCAAGCTGGGACTGCGCGGCGGCGCCGCGGCTCCGCAGAGTGCGGCCACAGCACAGCGGCCCGCCGCGACTCCCGTCGCAGCCAAGGCTCCCGCCAGGTACGCCCCCCAGGCAGCCGTGCCGGCACCCCGCCACGTTGCACCGGTAGCCGTAAGTGGCCAGACCTACACCATCCGGAGCGGCGAAACCCTGAGCACGATCGCCGGGAAGCTCAACATCGCCGGAGGCTGGCACGCGCTGGCCGACGCCAACACGGCGACGATCAGCAACCCCCATCTGGTGTTCCCGGGCCAAGTGCTGCAGCTGCCCGCGTAGGGCGGTTACAGCACTTGGCGTACAGCACGACACACAGCACGACGCCGGAGCGATCCCGCAAGGGGACGCTCCGGCGTCGTGGTGGTGTTTCAGTGAGCCGAGCGGGGTGGTGGTGTTTCAGTGAGCCGTGCAGCTCAGGCGTGCAGCTCAGGCGGCCTGTGGGATTTCGCGGATAATCCGCACTTTCCAGGCGGCGTCGTCGCTCGTGTCCAGCAGGGCCACCGTGCCCATGGCCAGATGCAGCGCTACCCGTTTCGCGGCGAGGAGCTCAAGGTAAAGGCTTTCGTTCATCCGGGCCGGGGCGTCAATGACGTACTTAACGGCGTCGCGGACTTTGCGGTAGTTGGCGCTCCGCTCCCGGTGAAGGTGCAATTCCAGCATCCGTCGCTGCTTGATCCTGGGCTCGTGGCGGTTCAGCCAGGACACCGCGGCGTGGACGGCTACCACCAGGGTCAGTGAGATGACGTAGATCTCCCAGCCACTCGAGAGCAGGAACAGGGGCAGGTTGGCGATCGCCACCGCGGCGATGAAGAGGCGTAGGGCCACCAGGCGCCGCATGGTGAGGGCCACTCCAGCCATAGCCGCGCGGAACCCGCGCTGCTCGTCGCGGGCGGCAACCGGATCCAGCGTGAATTCCTCCAGCACCACTATCCCGTGGGCGTCGGGGCTGAGCATTTGTCCGTACTTAGGCACGAACGGCTCCGGTGCCACACTTACGGTTGGTGGCTCTGCTGTAAAGGGCAAGGCAGTAAAGGGCTCCGCTGACTTAGGCTCTGCTAGAGATGGTTCTGCTTGATAGGGCTCTGCTGAATAAGGCTCTGCTGAATAAGGCATGGGCGTGTCTTCCGTGGCGGCGGGAGTGGTTCATGTTATTTTAGCGGCTCTCCAGCACGCCTGTCTGCCCCGTTCCGTCATGTGAGCACCCTCACCGGCACGCGCCAGCAATTGGCGCATTTGGTCCGTGGCCTCAAACTGGAGAGATGCAGACTTTCCTCCCCTTCCCCGATTTCCAGCAGAGCGCCGCGGTTTTGGACCGTGTGCGGCTCGGCAAGCAGCGCGTCGAAGCGCTGCAGATCCTGCGTGCGCTGGTGATCCCGGAGTACGGCTGGCAGTCGCACCCGGCGATCCGGATGTGGATGGGGTACGTTCCTGCGCTGACCATGTACGGCCTGGCCATGGTGGATGAATGGACGGCCCGCGGCGGCGAGGACACCACGCGCGAGAAGATCATGGAGTTCGCCCCGCAGGCGGCCCACCCCGACTACGCCGCCAAGATCCCGATGCCGCCATGGCTTGGCAACGCGGATTTCCACCTCAGCCACCGGTCCCGGCTGATCGCCAAGGATCCGCGGTTCTACACAGAGGTTTTCCCCGGCACGGACCCGGATCTGGAGTACATCTGGCCCGAACCGAAGCACGAGCTGGTGCCCGAGGATCCAGCCGGGGACCGTATGTGGGTTCTGCGCCTGCCCCTAGGCGACACCGAGCCCGCGCAGCTGAAGACTGTCAGCCTGCCGCCGGTTGGCCGCAGCAAGGCCCCCGCGGACGACGACTACCAGTTCGTCTATGCCGACTCGGGCTCCCGCCGTCCCGGCAAGGTGCGCAAGCTGCCCCCGAAGCAGCTCGTCAAGAAGCCCACCCGCAAGCGCCAGCAGCAGGAAGAGGCGTTCACCACCCTGCCCGGCAACTCCGTGGTTGCCATCCCGGTCAACGACGGCGCCGCGTTCGCCGTCGGCAAGGTCCTGGGCCGCCCGATCACGGTTGATGGCCAGTTCGCACGCAACTTCCAGGTCGACGAGATCGTGGACCGCTCCGCCTTCGATTACCCTGCCCTGATGCAGGACCCGCGGGCCTTCTTCCCGATCCCGGCGAGGTAGCAAAGGGCCGCACTGAACGACGCCGGGCGCGCCCGGGAGTCGGGTCGGATACTTCAGCGGCACTTGGAGCTCCAAGATTTTCTCAAACCTGTCCGTGGCGCTTCCCGAAGGCTGGCAGACTGGCTTCATGACTGTTCTGCTGGCCGGTTGCGGCGATCTTGGCACCGAGGCCGGGCTACGTTTCGCGGCGGCTGGCCACCGCGTGGTGGGATGGCGCCGCTCACCGGAGAAACTCCCGGCCGCCATCGAAGGAGTCGCCGCTGACCTGGGCTCCGCTGAGCTGCCGCCCATCCCGGCGGACACCACCGCCGTCGTCGTCGCGATTGCCGCGGATTCCCCGACCAAGGAGGCGTACCGTGCCGCCTACGTGGACGGGTTGTCGAACGTTCTGGACGCGGTCCTCGCCTCCGGGGCAAACGTCCGCCGGGTCCTGTTTGTATCCTCGACCGCCGTCTACGGAGATGCCGGCGGCGGCTGGATTGATGAACGCACGACGCCGGAACCCGGCGGGTTCTCGGGCCGCATCATCCGCGAAGCAGAGGAACTCCTCCACGGCCGCCTGCGCGGCACCGGCATCACCCCAGTAGTGCTGCGGCTCGGCGGAATCTATGGCCCCGGCCGGACGCGATTGATCGATCAGGTGCGCGGCGGATCGGCGGTCATTCCTGCCGCGTCGCGTTTCACCAACCGGATCCACCGCGACGACGCCGCCGCCGCGATCGTCCATCTGTGCACCATGGGCACGGTTCCGGCAGCTGTCTATCTGGGCGTGGACAATGAACCGGCCGAACTCGGCGATGTGCTGGAATTCCTGGCCGCGGAACTGGGACTCCCTGCGCCGGCGGCAGAGTCCACTGGTGCCGCGGGTGCGGCGGCAACGGGCGGCGCTTCGGCGTCGGGCGGCGAACCCTCGCGCGGCGGAAATAAGCGGGCCAGCAACGGGCTGCTCCGTAGCACCGGATTCGAGTTCCAATACCCCAGTTTCCGAGAAGGCTACCGAGCCGTTCTCGCCGGTATCGGCGTCCGCCACCCTTAGAGTTTGAATCTCACCGCCCACTTTCTCCGAGGGGAACAATGGATCTTCAGCACATTATCGAGACGGCCGGCCGATTCATGGACTTCGCCGGAGTGGCCGTCATGGTAATCGGCGCCCTCGTGTCCATCCCCATGGCGCTGCGCGGATTCCAGCCGGAACGCCTGCCGGCGGGCTCCGCGCCGCTCTCCGTCTACCGCTCCTACCGGCAACTGCTGGGCCGGTCCATCCTCCTCGGGCTCGAACTGCTCGTCGCGGCCGACATCATCCGATCCGTCGCCGTCACGCCGACCTTCGAGGGCGTCGGCGTGCTGGCCATTATTGTGCTCATCCGGACCTTCCTTAGCTTCTCGCTCGAGCTGGAAATCACCGGACGCTGGCCCTGGCAGACTCGGCGCCAGGGTTCCTCTGATTCCTCCGCGGCTGGCTGAAACCCTTCCGGGTGGCGCGGAGCCCGGCTAGGCTCGCGGCATGACAGACACCGCGCGTTCTCTTGCCCCCAAAGCCACCGAACTGCTCCGTCTCCACCACGCACCGGAAATTCTCCAGCTCGTCAACGTCTGGGACGCGATCACGGCGAGGGTGGTTGCCGGCGTTCCCGGGACTAAGGCATTGGCCACGGCCAGCCACTCCATCGCTGCGTCGCGCGGGTACGAAGACGGCGAGAAAATCCCGGTGGACGAAATGATCGCCGCCGTCGGGGTGATTGCCGCCGCCACGCCGCTGCCCGTCAGCGCTGATCTCGAAGCGGGCTACGGCAACCCCGGCGAAACTGTACGCAAGGCGATTGGCGTCGGCGCTGTCGGCGCCAACATCGAGGACCAGATGCGCCCGCTCGCCGACGCCGTTGAACAGATGAGCGCTGTAATCCGCGCCGCCGAGGCCGAGGGCATCGACTTTGTCCTTAACGCCCGCACCGACGCGTTCCTGAAGGGCAAGGACCCGGACCCTTCTGCGGTGCTTGCGGACGCCATTGAGCGCGGCCGGGCCTTCCTCGACGTCGGTGCGACCACGGTGTTCGTGCCGGGCCTGCTGGACGAGCCGACTGTCACCGCGTTGGTGGAAGGCATTGGGTGGAACAAGGTCTCGGTCATCAATGTGCCCGGATCCCTGGCACCGGCCACATTGCAGGAACTTGGCGTGGCGCGCATTTCCTACGGCCCGTGGACCCAGCGCGTGGCGCTGACAGCGTTGGCCGATGCGACGGCGGCAGTATTGGCCGGCGGAGCCCTTCCGGAGGGCACCCGGGCATTGAACTGACCCTGCTTCCGCGGACCTTGGCCGATGCCAAGTGACGCCGCCGGCCGACCGATCCTCATGGTGCCGACCGGCTCGTACACTGCTGACCGAAGACCCTGCCGACGGAAGTCCCGCCGGCCGAACACCCTGCCGAGCGAAGGGAGCTGATCCGATTGGGCGTTGATCCTTGGCCGGCTGCACCCGAGCTTCCGGCGCCAATCATCATGGACCAGCGGTGGCTGGATGCCGTCTTCCTGCACTGGCGCATTCCTGAGGCAGTGGCGGCGCGGTTCATGCCACCGGGCGTCGCGCCGGATGTGTTCGACGGGTCCGCGTGGGTGGGGTTAATCGGCTTTCGTATGCAGGGTGCCGGAGTTGGTCGCGGTCCCGGCATCCCCTATTTCGGAAGCTTCAACGAGATCAACGTGCGCCTCTATTCCCGCGAGCCGGACGGCACCCGTGGTGTCGTTTTCCGCAGCCTGGATGCCTCACGCTTGGCGGTGGTGCTGGCCGCGCGGGCGGCCGGGATACCGTATGTGTGGTCGCGGGCGAGTTACGTGGGCGCCGATGACTTTGCCGGATCGACGTCGGCTGGATATTCCGTGCGGCGCTTTCGAGGCGGCACCCGGAGCGATTTCTCGGTCGTTCCAGAGCCCGACGTCGCAGCCACCGACGCGCTGTCGATCCACCTCACGGCCCGGTTCGGTCTGCATTCACGGTTCAGGGGCAGGACCATCTATGTACCGAACACGCACAGTGCATGGCCGCTGTACCGTGCGCAGCTGATCGGCCTTGAGGACCAACTCGTGCGCGCCGCGGGAATCGAAGTGGCCGGGCAGCCCGAATCCGTACTCTTCTCGCCCGGAGTTCACACGCAGTTTGGCTGGCCACGGGTCCTGCACAGCACGATGTGAGACCTGCCTGATCGCCCGTCGGTCCGCGGGCACGTGGCACGCGGGGACAGAGTGATCACGCATGGTGCTCTCCTAATATTGTCGGAGCCCTCAAATAGACTCGAGCCATGGAAGCCGTCAGGGATTTCATCAGGGATTTCACCGCCTGCGGGGACGAGACCCAGGGCACGGACCGGGGTGCAGCCCCGGTCGGGCAACCCGGTCTGGACGCCGCCCTGGCCGCGCTTCGGGCGGTGGGTTCGACGGCGGTGGAGGATGCGGGGTCATGGAGCTTCCGGGCCGCGTCGGACTTCGCCGGACAGGTGGAGGAGTTCTCCCGCACGGTGGAGTATCTGCAGCTCGTCGCGGCGGCCGCCGTGGACCGGACCCGGAAGCAATCCGCCGCCGCGGGCACGGGGGCTGTAACGGGGGCGGTCACCGCGTGGACCACCGGCTGGCGTGAGAGCGGCGGCGGGTGGCAGACCGGCGCACCCGCGGCGGCGCCCGCCGGAATCCCTGGAACGGGTGAGCCGGCGGTGCCGGAATCGGTGCTGGATGACGGGTACCGGAACACGGTGGAGTTCCTGCGGGCGCGGCTGCGGATCGGCGCCGCGGAGGCCAGGCGCCGGCTCGGCCTGGCCGACACGCTGCTGCCCCGGCAGGGACTCGCCGGCCGGTCC